>DASXAI010000369.1:0-6503 GCA_036406775.1 Acidimicrobiales bacterium | reverse complement strand
GGTCGTCTTCGTGACCCACGACGTCGACGAGGCCGTGCTCCTCGGCGAACAGATCGCGGTGATGACCACCGGCGCCCATGTCGAACAGTTCGCGACACCGGCGGAGTTGCTGGCCCGGCCGGCCAACACGTTCGTCGCTGACTTCCTGGGCAACGACCGCGGACTCAAGCTGCTCTCGCTCGTGCCGGCGTCCGACGTCGGGATGGCCGACGTCTCCGAGCTCGTCAACGGCTGGCAACTCGTCACCGATCCCGACCGCCGCCCCGTCGGCTGGACCAACGGCGACGGCGCCGCGCCGGTACCCGTTGTCGGCGTCGGGCCCAACGGGACGGCGCGCAGCCTGCTCGACGCGGCCGTCTCGGCCCCGTCCGGCTACGCGGTGCGGGTCGATGACGATGGCCGCGTCGTCGGCGTGGTCAGCTACGGCGCCATCGGCCGCCTGCTCACCGACAAGCTGAAGGCCGCCAGCGCGTGAGCTGGGCCGGCGCGGGCCTGTCCGGCAACTTCGACGTGATCTGGCACTACGCCGTCGAGAACCTGCGCATCGCCATTGCCGCGCTGCTCCTCGGCGGCGTGCTCGCCTTCCCCATCGGCGTGCTCGGGTACAAGCGGCCGGGCAGCTATCCCGGCATTCTCATCGTCTCGAGCATCTTGTACTCGGTGCCATCCCTGGCGTTCTTCGTGCTCCTCTACGCCGCGGGTGTTCCGTTGGGCGAGCTCCTCGTGATCATCCCGCTCGCCTTCTACACGCTGGTGATCCTGGTTCGGAACATCGTGGAGGGCCTCCGCGGCTCGCCTCGCCAGGTCGGCGACGCCGCCACAGCCATGGGGTACGGCCAGTGGCGGCTCCTGTTGACGATCGAACTGCCGCTCGCCATCCCGGCGATCATCGCCGGCTTCCGCGTCGCCGCCGTCTCGACGATCAGCCTCGTGAGCGTGGGCGCGCTCGTCGGCTCGGGCGGCCTCGGCCAGCTCTTCACCGACGGGTTCCAGCGCGACATCCCCGTCGAGGTCTGGTCCGGCATCGTGGCGGTGGTCGTGTTGGCGGTCGTCGTCGATGCCTTCCTGGTCGGCGTGCAGCGGGTCACGACGCCATGGGCTCGGGCCCGGCGGTGAGAGAGATCGATGGGCCTCATCGCTGACGTCTGGTCGTGGTTCACGACCGCATCGAACTGGACCGGGACCAACGGCATCATCCACCGGACCTGGCAGCACATCCAGTACTCGTTCTGGGCCTCGCTGATGGCCGCCGCCCTCGCCCTCCCGTTGGGCCTGTTGCTCGGGCACACGCGCAAGTTGCCCTTCGTCTCGGTGAACGTGGCCGGGGTCGCACGCGCCTTGCCGACGCTGGGCCTCGTCATCCTGGTGAGCCTGCGGTGGCCGTTGCGCCTCTGGCCCGTGCTGATCGTGCTGGCCCTGCTGGCCGTCCCACCGATCCTCGCCAACACGTACGCGGGCATTGCCGGGGTCGACCCCGACGTCGGCGACGCCGCCAAGGGGATGGGCATGACCGGCCCTCAGGTGCTGACGCGCGTCGAGCTGGTGCTGGCGTCACCGCTCATCCTCACGGGCGTCCGGTCGGGCGTGAACCAGGTCATCGCCACGGCGGCCGTCGCCGCCTACCCGGGTCTGGGCGGCCTCGGACGCTTCCTCATCGACGGTCTCGCCGCCACCGACTACGCGGAGTTGGCCGGTGGTGCCGTCCTCGTCGTCGCGCTCGCCTTGGTCGTGGACGGTCTCCTCGCGTTGCTGCAGCGGGCCGTCGCGCCGCCTGGCGTGCAGGTGCCGAGGCGGCGCGAGATGGCCATCCTGCGACCGTTCCGGCGGCCTGTGCGCGGATTGCCCGCAGCGGAGACGTAGCTTGTCCGAGCCGAGGCAGGCGCGGACGGCTGCCCCGAACCCCTGGAGGTATCCACCATGTTCCACCGAGTGAAGATCAGCGCGGCAGTGCTGGGCGTGGCCCTGGTGGGCCTCGCGGCGTGCGGCGGCGACAACTCGGGTGGCAGCAGCAGCTCGTCGGTGACGGTCGGCTCGGCCAACTTCCCCGAGAACATCCTGCTGATGCAGATGTACGGCCAGGCGCTGGCGGCCAAGGGCATCAACGTGAGCTACAAGCCCGGTGTCGGCACGCGCGAGATCCTGTTCCCCGCCATCCAGAAGGGCGACATCACCATCAGCCCGGAGTACACGAACGCGCTGCTGACGTACGTGCTCAAGCAGAAGAACCAGACGCCGTCGGCCAAGAACGTGCAAGAACAAGTCGACGCGCTGAAGCAGAACCTGCCGACCAATCTCTCCGTCCTGACGCCGGCGGCGGCCGAGGACAAGGACGTCATCGTCTGTAACAAGCCCACCGAGGACAAGTACGGCTTCAAGACGCTGAGCGACCTCGCCGCCAAGTCGGGCGAGATCGTCCTCGGCGGTCCCCCGGAATTCCAGACCCGGGGTGGCCTCGGGCTGCAGGGGTTGCAGACCTCCTACAACGCCAAGTTCAAGGAGTTCAAGCCGCTCGACACCGCCGGACCGGTCACGGTGGCGGCGCTGAAGGACAACACCGTCAACTGCGCCAACCTGTTCTCGACCGACCCGAGCATCACCGCCAGCGGGTTCACCTCGCTCACCGATGACAAGAACATCGTCCCGAACGAGGCGGTGGTGCCGTTGATCGCCAAGGCGAGCGCCGACAACAAGACGATCGCCGACGCCCTCAACGCCGTGAGCGCCAAGCTCGACACGCCGGGCCTCGAGCAACTGGTGGCCAAGGTCGTCACCGACAAGGCCGATCCGGCCCAGGTCGCCAAGGACTGGCTCAGCCAGAACGGCCTCGCCAAGTAGGCGCTAGGGGGGCGAGATCACTCTCGCGCCGCGGGTGTAGGGCCACAGCGGCTCCGGTATCGCGACCGATCCGTCGGGGCGGCGGTGCACCTCGAGCAGCGCCGCCAGCGTCCGCGGGACGGCCAGGGCC
This sequence comes from Acidimicrobiales bacterium, assembly GCA_036406775.1. Taxonomy (GTDB): domain Bacteria; phylum Actinomycetota; class Acidimicrobiia; order Acidimicrobiales; family Ilumatobacteraceae; genus DASXAI01. The sequence continues at coordinate 3,538 of DASXAI010000369.1, read as the reverse complement.
GAGCCGTTCAGCGTGTGCACGAACTCGGTGCCCTTGCCCGCAGCGGGCCGGTAGCGGATGTTGGCCCGGCGAGCCTGATAGTCGCTGAACCACGACACCGAGCTGACCTCGAGCCACTGGTCGGTGCCCGGCGCGTACACCTCGATGTCGATGCTGCGGTGGTGGCCCTGGCCCAAGTCGCCGGTGCAGATGTCGACGAGCCGGTACGTGAGCCCGAGGGCGGCGATGCTGGCGACGGCCCGCTCCAACAGTTCGTCGAGGAGGGCCGGCGCCTGGGCCGGCGTGGCGTAGGCGAGGATCTCCACCTTGTCGAACTCGTGGACCCGCAGCAGGCCACGGGTGTCCCGCCCGGCCGAGCCGGCCTCCCGGCGGAAGCACGGGGTGAACGCCATCAGCCGCACAGGGAGGTCGCCCTCGCTGTACACCTCGTCGCGGCCGATCGACGTGAGCGGGACCTCGGCGGTGGGGATGCACCACAGGTCGTCCCGTTCGATGGCGTAGGCATCGTCGGCGAACTTGGGGAGCTGACCGGCCGCGGTCAAGGTGGCCGTCGTGACGAGTGACGGCGGGCGGATCTCTTCGAAGGCGTCGGCGTTACGGTCGAGGGCCATCTGACAAAGGCCCCGGCTCACCGTGGCGCCGAGTCCGCGGAGCATCGTGAACATCGAGCCGGAGATCTTGGCCGCCCGCTCCGTGTCGAGGATCCCGAGGGCGGCGCCGATCTCCCAGTGCGGCACCCGCTGATGCTCGGCGTACTCGGACGGCGCCGCGCCCTCGGTGCGGAGGACGACGTTGTCGGCCTCGCTCTTGCCGTCGGGAGCGTCGTCGGACGGGATGTTGGGGATGCGCAGCAGGAGCTCGCGCAAGTCGGCCTCGACGTCGTCGGCCTGTCGGGCCACGTCCGCCTCGATGTCACCGAGACGCCGGCTCTCGGCCATCAGCGCCTCGGCCCCCGCCGCGTCGCCGGCGCCCCGCAACCGCCCAACCTGCTTGGAGAGCTCGTTGACCTGGCGGCGCACGTCGTCGCGCTGGGCCGCCAAGTCGCGCAGCTCGCGATCGAGCTCGGCCGCCGCGTCGAGCTGGTCGAGCAGCGCCGGATCGTGCCGGCGCGCCATGGCGGCCTTCACACCGGCGAGGTCGGTGCGGAGCCGCCTGACGTCGATCACGCCCGCCGAGGGTACCGGGCGCCTACTCCGTGACGATCGACAGTTCGTCGGCCACCGGCGCCCGAGAGGGTTCGGGCTCGGACGACAGCACCGGCGCGTGCAGGCTCGACGGCAGGTTGCGGTACACGATGACCGAGGCGATGAGGGCGACGGCGGCACCGACGAGGGTGGCGATCGACATGCCCGAGACGTAGGCCTGGCGCGCCGTCGAGGCGATGTGGGCGCCCTGGACGCCACCGATCTGGCCGCCCACTTCGAGCGCGCCCGAGAGGCCGGAGTCGGCCAGGCTGTGCGTCGCCGGCGCCAGGCCGGAGATCGCCGACGCGATCTCGGAGTTGTACCGCGACGCCACGATGCTGCCGAGGACGGCGACACCGAGGGCGCCACCCAGCTCCCGCGTGGTGTCGTTCATGGCCGAGCCGACGCCGGCCCGCCCGAGCGGCACGGCCGACATGATCGAGCCGGTGAGCGGCGATACGCACAGGGCCATGCCGGTCGCCATGATCACCATCGGCACGACGAGCAAGAGGTACGGCGTGTCGACCTGGAGGCGGCCGAAGATGGTGAGGCCGAGCGCCACCAGGATCATGCCGAGCGACACCACTCGGTTGACGCCGATGCGATTGGCGAGCCGCGGCGTCTGGGGCGCCACCAGCATGAGCACCAACGCGAAGGGCAGGCCGGCCAGGCCGGCGGCGAAGGCGTCGTAGCCCAGCACGAGCTGGAGGTACTGCGTCAGCAGGAAGAACGTGCCGAACATGGCGAAGTAGACGAACGCCACGCCGGCCGAGGCCACCGAGAACCGCTTGTCGCGGAAGAGGTTGAGGCTGAGCATCGGGTGGCGGCTGTGGAGCTCCCACCAGATGAAGCCGCCCAGCACGATGACGGCACCGGCGAACCAGGCCAGGCTCTCGGCGCTGGCCCAGCCGTGATCGGGTGCCTCGATGATGGCGTACACGAGGGCGCTGACGCCCACGATCGAGAGCAAGGCACCGACGGGATCGAGCCGCCCGTGGTCGGGGTCGCGTGACGTCGGCAGGATGACCGAGCCGGCCACCAGAGCGACGATCACGATCGGCACGTTGACGAGGAACACCGAGCCCCACCAGAAGTGCTGGAGCAGGTAGCCCGACGCGATGGGCCCGACGGCAGCACCGCCACCGGCGATGCCGGCCCACACGGCGATGGCCTTCACCCGCTCGTGGGGCGGGAAGACGTTCGTGATGATCGAGAGCGTGGCGGGCATGACGAAGGCGGCGCCGAAGCCCATGATCGAGCGGCCGGCGATGATCGCCCACGACGAGCTCTGCAGGGCGGCGAACAGCGAGCCGAAGACGAAGATCAGCAAGCCGAGCTGGAGGGCTCCCTTGCGCCCGAAACGATCACCCAGCGCGCCGCCGCTGAAGAGGAACCCGGCGAAGACGAGAGCGTACGCATCGACCATCCACTGCAGCTCGCTCGTGCTCGCCCCCAACTCCCGCGAGATGGTGGGAATGGCGACGTTCAGCGAGGTGTTGCCGACGATGATCAGCATGAGGCTGGTGCAGAGCACCGCCAGGATCCACCACCGGCGAGCGAGTACGTCGGGCGCGATGGACACGGCGGCGTCGGTGGACCCGTTGCTGGAGTCAGCCATGTCGTCCCTTCCTGTCAGCAATCGCTACCGGATCGTATCGAATCTTCACGCAGTTACACCGGTCTCATGTCACATTCGACGTGACAACGCTACTATTGGGTAGCGATGGGAACGATGCGCAGCGAGCGGGCCCGGGAGGAGGTCCTCCAGGCCACGGCCGATCTCGTGGCCGAGGTCGGCCTCGAGCGCACCACCATCGACGAGATCGCGGCCCGGTCCGGCGTGGCCAAGACCACGATCTACCGCCACTGGCCCACGAAGCAGGCGCTGCTGATGGCCGCCGTCCGCAGCTGCCTCGAGTACACCCCCACGCCCAACACCGGCGACCTCCGGGCCGATCTGATCGCCTGCTTCGACCACTTCGTGGGGGCCAGCGTCGGCAGTCGGGTCGGCAAGATGCTGACGTCGCTGCTCGACGGGGCGGCGCGCGATCCCGAGCTCGACCGGTTGCTGCGGGCCTACATGGTCGATCGCAGCCTGCCGCTGCGCACCGTGCTGCAGTTGGCGCAGTACCGGGGCGAGCTGCCCGCCGACCTCGACCTGCACCTGGCGGCGGCGCTGTTCATCGGACCCATCTCCTACCGCAAGACGATCCTGCGCGAGCCCATCACCGAGGAGTACGTGGCCGCCATCGTCGACGCCGGCCTCCAGGCGCTCCGAGCCGGCGCCCTCACCTCACGCTGACCCGCCCTCTCGTGGGGTCCTACCGACCGGCGAGACGGTGGACCCAGTCGAG
>DASXAI010000368.1:0-3872 GCA_036406775.1 Acidimicrobiales bacterium | reverse complement strand
AGCGCGAGAGCGCGAGCCCTCGCGAAGGGATCGGCCGTCGCCGCTCCGGCGTTATAATGCCCGCCATGACCACCGAGCTCGCCTCCAAGCGCTTCGCCGTCGACGATCTCGCGCAGGCCATCGACCTCTGCTTCGACAAGGGCTGGACCGACGGGCTGCCCGTCGTGCCGCCGACGGAGCCGCGGGTGCGCGCGATGCTCGATGCGGCCGGCCTCGACCCGACGGCCCAGATCGCGTTCATCACGAATCGCCAGGTGGCGGTCACGGCGGAGAAGGTCGCCATCAACGCCGTCATGGCGGGCTGCCGGCCCGAACACCTGCCGGTGGTGCTCACCGCCGTCGAAGCCGTGTGCACGGACGAGTTCAACATGCACGGCGTCCTCGCCACGACCATGCCGGTCGGTCCCGTGATGATCGTGAACGGGCCCATCCGCCGCGCCATCGGCATGAACTCGGGCGTGAACGTGCTCGGTCAGGGCAACCGCGCCAACCTCGCCATCGGCCGGGCGCTCCAGCTCGTCGTGCGCAACGTCGGTGGGGGCCGGCCAGGCGAGGTCGACCGGGCCGCCCACGGCAACCCGGGGAAGCTGTCGTTCTGTTTCGCCGAGGACGAGGAAGGCTCGCCGTGGGAGCCCCTCGCCGAATGGCGGGGCGCGCCGCCGGGCGCCGACGCCATCACGATCTTCCCCGGCGAAGGCCCTCGCTGCGTGCTGGACCAGGCGGCGCGCACGCCCGACGAGCTCAGCAACACGCTGGCCGCCTGCCTGCGCTCGGTGCACAACCCCAAGCTGCCGCTCGGCTTCGATGCCATCCTCATCGTCGGCCCCGATCACGCCCGCCTCTTCGCGGAAGCCGGCTGGAGCCGTGACCGTCTCGTCGCCGAGCTCGATGCGCGCCTCCAGCTGCCCGGCGCCGAGATCGTCCGGGGCGCGGGCGGCATCGCCGAAGGCGTGCCCGAGTCGCTCCGAGCCGCCACCCTGTCGAAGTTCCGTCCCGGCGGCCTCCTCATCGTGCACGCGGGAGGAGGCGCCGGACTGTTCTCTGCCATCATCGGGGGATGGGCGAACGGCGCCACGGGCAGCCAGCCGGTCACCCGGGAGATCCGGAGGTGAGGCCATGAGCCGAGTCGTGCTCGACCCGACGGGGGAACGCGTCAGCGAGGAGCGCCAGCCCTTGCCCCGGCCGTCGAGCCTCGACGGTCGCACCGTGGCGCTGCTCGACATCTCCAAGCCGCGGGGCGATGTCTTCCTCGACCGGCTCGAGCAGCGCCTCGTGGAGATGGGCGTGCGCGTCGAGCGCTACCGCAAGCCGACGTTCACCAAGCCGGCACCCGTCGACCTCCGCCACGAGATCGCCACCCGCTGCGAGTTGGTGATCGAAGCGCTGGCCGATTGAGGCAGCTGCACGTCGTGCAGTGTGCACGACATCGTGGATCTCGAGCGCCGGGGCCTGCCGTCGATGTTCGTGGCGTCGGCCGAGTTCGTGCAGGCGGCCGAGGTACAGGCGACGTCGCTCGGCCTCCCTGCGTTGGCGCGGGTGTTCGTCCCCCATCCGATCCAGGACCGCACCGACGACGAGATGCGGGCCTACGCCGACGCCGCCTTCGAGGAGATCGTCGCCACCCTCGTGGCGTGAGGTGACGTGATCCGGCGGCTGGCGGGCGGGCTGGCGTGCACGCTGGTGGCGCTGGCGTGCGGCCTGGCGACGGCGCCTGCGCGCGCGGGCGCCGCCGGCGAGCGGGTGTTCCTGCTCGGCGACTCCGTCATGGCCGGGCTGCGCTTCTCCAGCGCGGCCCAGGCGGCGCTGAGCAGTGCCTACGACGTGACGCTCGACGCCAAGGTGTGCCGCGCGCTGCGCGAGCCGAGCTGCTCGACCAAGTACGACGGCCAACCTCCGGCCGCCCTCACGGTGCTGCGCGCCAACGCCGGGCGGATCGGCGACGCTCTTGTGATGATGACGGGCTACAACGACGGCACCATCGGGCCGGGGCTCGACGCCATCATGGCCGAGGCCTCGGCTCAGGGGATCCGCCACGTGCTGTGGCTCACGTACCGCAACACGACCGGGCGGTACTCGGGATCGAACGCCACCCTGTGGGCCAAGACCGCCGACTACCCCACCCTCACCGTGGTCGACTGGAACGCCTACTCGGCTGGGCACGGCGACTGGTTCGGCGGCGACGGCCTCCACCTGACGGGCAGCGGCGCCATGGGCCTGGCCCAGTTCCTGCTGGCCAACCTGCAGACGATGTTCGCGGCCGCACCCAGTCGGTGCAACGGGCCGACCACCGGGACGCCCACGGTGCCCGCGGCAGGAGGCGCGCCCGCCGTCGGCGCCGCGGGCGGCTTCACGCCCGTCGGACCCGTGCGGATCACCGACACGCGCGACGGGCCGCCGCTCGGCAGCGGCAACGCAGTCGATGTCGATCTGTCGGCCACCGTTCCGGCCGGAGCGACCGCGGCGCTCATGACGTTGACGGTCACGGGGACGTGCGCCGATGGGTACCTCACGGCGTCGGCGTGCGGCGCGCCGGTGCCGCTGGCGTCCAACGTCAACTACACGCGCGGCCACGATCGCGCCAACAGCGCCGTCGTGCTGCTCGGGAGCGACCGTCACGTGTGCGTGTACTCGTCGGCCAGCACCGACGTCGTCGTCGACCTGTCGGGTTGGTGGGCGCCTGGCCAGGGCTGGCGGTACGAGCCGGCGGCGCCGGCGCGCCTGGTCGACACCCGCGACGCGAAGGGCGCGCGCTCGCCCGTCGTCGGCAAGCGCGCCGCAGGATCGACGTTGCCGGTGACGGTGACGGCGTGGCCGTCGTCGCCGTCGGCACCGGCGGCCGTACTCGTCAACGTGACCGCGACGAACGCCGACACCGCCGGCTTCGTCACGGTGTCACCGTGCGGGTCATCGACGCCCACGGTGTCGACCCTCAACCTCGGGCCGGGTGAGGTGGTCGCCAACGTGGCGGCCACGGCCGTGGGCGGCGACGGCACCGTCTGCGTCTACGCATCGGCCGCCATGCACGTCGTGGTCGACCTCGAGGGCTGGTTCGGGTCGACGGGCTCGCTGTTGGCGCCGCAGACGCCGCAGCGCGTCGTGGACACCCGTACCGGCCTCGGTGGCGCCCGCCTTCGCGCCGGCGCGCCGCTGACCGTGCCCGCCAGCGGTGCGGGCGTCTGGGTGAACGCCACCGCCGTCGGCCCCGACGACGACGGCTTCCTCACGGTCCACCCGTGCGGCCCGCTGCCGCTCGTGTCGAACGCCAACTATCGGGCCGGGGCCGTGGTGCCCGCCCTCGCCGCCGTCGGCGCCGGGACCGGCGGCTTCTGCGTGACGTCGCTCGCCGCCACGGACCTGGTCGTCGACCGTCTCGGCACCCTCGTCCCCTGAAGTCCTAAGGTCGAGCGAGTGCGCGTTCGAGCGACTGTGACCGCCGCGTGCCTCCTGGCAACGGGCGTCGTCGCCGCCACTCCGAGGGGGACGGCGACGGCGGCGCCCGGGCCGGGCGTGTTCTTGCTCGGCGACTCGGTGATGGACGGGGCGCGGGACACGATCGACAAGACCGTCGTGCCCTCGTATCCGGGCGCGGTGGTCGATGCCGCGGTGTGCCGCGGCCTGGCCTCGAGCTGCCCGTACAACGGGTCGACCCCGACGACGGGGCTGCAGGAGATCGCCGCCAACGCCGGGCGCATCGGCGACGTGATCGTGGTCGAGCTCGGCTACAACGACACGCCCAGCGCCGCCAGCATCGACGCCGCCCTGAGCGCGCTCACGGCCCAGGACGTGCCGCTCGTCCTCTGGGTCGGCCTCAGCACGCTGAACCGGCCGGAGTTCTCGACGGAGAACGACCGCCTGAAGGCGGCGACGACCCG
>DASXAI010000367.1:0-4901 GCA_036406775.1 Acidimicrobiales bacterium | reverse complement strand
CGCCAGACGAACATCGTGCGCATGCTGGCCTACTCGTCGGTGGCCCAGGGCGGCTTCATGCTCATGCCCCTCGCCGTCGTGGGCAACAACCCGCAGGCGAGGGAAGACGCCCTCACCGCCATCGTGACGTACCTCATCGTGTACGCCGCCATGAACCTCGGTGCCTTCGCCGTGATCATCGCCGTGGCCCGCAAGACCCGGTCTGGTGAGATCAGCAGCTACGGCGGCCTCTTCGAGTACGCGCCGGGACTGGCCGTGGCCATGTCGTTCTTCCTGTTCTCCCTCGCCGGCATCCCGCCGCTCGGCGGTTGGATCGCCAAGTTCGGCGTGTTCCAGGCGCTGCTGGCGGCAGGCGGCGGATGGGCGGCCGGGCTCGCCGTCATCGGCGCGGTGAACTCCGTGGTGGCGCTCTTCTACTACGCCAACATCGCCCGCGAGATGTTCATGAACCCGGTGCCCGACGGCGACGCCACGCCGGTCCGGGTGCCGCAGGCGCTCGTGGCCGCCCTCGGCATCACCGCCACGGTGACGCTCCTCATCGGCGTCCTGCCGGGCGTGGTGCTGCACTTCGGCGACCTGTCGAACTTCGTGGCGGGGTGACCGGGCTCGCCTCCCGCCTGGCCGACCGGATGGCGCGGCACGGGCCGCTGCCGTTCGAGGCCTTCGTGGAGGCCGCGCTCTACGACGAGACCGACGGCTTCTACGCCACCACGGGTGGGGCGGGTCGGCGCGGCGACTTCCTCACGTCGCCGGAAGTGGGGCCCTTGTTCGGCGCCGTGCTGGCCCGTGCGCTCGACCAGTGGTGGAAGGAGCTGGGGCGACCCGATCCGTTCGTCGTCGTCGAGGCCGGGGCCGGACCGGCCACCCTGGCCCGCAGCGTGCTGGCGGCGCCGCCGGCGTGCGCGCCGTCACTGCGGTACGTGCTGGTCGAGCGGTCGGCGGTGCAGCGGGCCCGGCACGCCGACGGCCTGCCGTTGGCGCCGGCCGACCAGGCCTTCGCCGCCTCTGTGGAACCGGGCGACGAGGACGAGGGAGAGGTGCCGCCCAGTCCGGCCGGCATCGGGCCGCTCGTCGTGAGCCTGCCCGAGCTGCCGGCGGTGCGGTTCGCCGGCGTCGTCATCGCCAACGAACTGCTCGACAACCTCCCGTTCGGGCTCCTCGTACAGGACGCCGGGTGGCGGGCCGCGTTCGTCGACATCGGTGCGGACGGCGAGTTCACCGAGATCCTGCTGCCGCCGACGGCGGCTCTGCCGCCTGGCCTGCCGGCGGCGCCCCTCGGTGCTCGCGTCCCGGTGCAGCGCGACGCCATGGCGTGGCTCGGCGCCGCCCTCGACCTCCTGGAGCGGGGCCGCGTCGTGGTCATCGACTACGCCTCCGACACGACGGCGATGTCTCGGCGGCCGTGGCGCGACTGGCTCCGCACGTACCGGGGCCACGAACGCGGCGAGCACCCGCTGCGGGCGCCCGGCACGCAGGACATCACGTGCGAACTGGCCCTGGACCAGTTGGCCCGGGTCCGCGAGCCCGACACGGTCCGCACCCAGGCCCAGTTCCTGCGGCTCCACGGCCTCGACGAGCTCGTCGAGGACGGGCGCCGGCACTGGGCCGAGCGGGCCCACGTCGGCGACCTCGACGCCATCCGGGCCCGTAGCCGGATCACCGAGGCCGAGGCCCTCACCGATCCCGCCGGCCTCGGGGCGTTCATCGTGGCCGAATGGGTAGTGTCCGCGTGACCTGGGCCCGACCCGAGAACGGGAGGATGCAGAGATGGCCGACCCGACGTCCGCCGCGATCGAGGACTACCTCGTCGAGGACCGAACGTTCCCGCCGCCTCCCGAGTTCGCCACCCAGAGCCTCGTCACGGGGACGGCCATGTACGACGAGGCCAACGACGACTACGAGGCCTTCTGGGCCCGTCAGGCCGCCGAGCTGGTGTCGTGGTCGAAGGACTGGCACACGGTGTGCGAGTGGGAGCTGCCCTTCGCCAAGTGGTTCCTCGGGGGCGAACTCAACGTCTCGTACAACTGTCTCGACCGCCATGTGGAGGCGGGTCGGGGCGACAAGGTCGCCTTCCACTGGGAGGGTGAACCGGGCGACAGCCGCACCATCACCTACTCCGATCTGCTCGACGAGGTGCAGCGGTTCGCCAACGTGCTGAAGGGCCTCGGCGTCCAGAAGGGCGACCGGGTGAACATCTACCTCCCGATGATCCCGGAGCTGCCCGTCGCCCTGCTCGCCTGCGCCCGCATCGGCGCACCGCACTCCGTCGTGTTCGGCGGCTTCTCGCCCGACTCGCTGGCCGACCGCATCAACGACGCCGAAGCCAAGGTCCTCATCACGTCCGACGGCGGCTGGCGGCGGGGAGCAGCGGTGGCGCTCAAGGCCAACAGCGACGTGGCGGTGGCCCAGACGCCCACCATCGAGCACGTCGTCGTGGTGCGGCGCACCGAGACCGACGTCCACATGGAACCCGGACGCGACCACTGGTACCACGAGCTCATGGCCGACGCCGACCCCGTGTGCCCGCCGGAGCCCGTCGACAGCGAGCACCTCCTGTACCTGCTCTACACGTCGGGCACCACGGCCAAGCCCAAGGGCATCATGCACACCACGGGCGGCTACCTGACCCAGGTCGCCTTCACCCACAAGTACGTGTTCGACCTCCACCCCGACACCGACGTGTACTGGTGCTCGGCCGACATCGGGTGGGTGACCGGGCACAGCTACATCGTGTACGGGCCGCTGTGCAACGGCGCCACCAGCGTGATGTACGAGGGCACGCCCGACCATCCCGGGCGCGACCGCTGGTGGGCCATCGCCGAGAAGTACGGCGTCACCATCCTCTACACCGCGCCCACCGCCATCCGGACCTTCATGAAGTGGGGCACGGAGGAGCCGGCCAAGCACGACCTGTCGTCGCTGCGGCTCCTCGGATCGGTGGGCGAGCCCATCAACCCCGAGGCGTGGGTGTGGTATTGGCAGCACATCGGCGGCGGCCGGTGTCCCGTGGTCGACACGTGGTGGCAGACCGAGACCGGCGCCATCATGATCAGCCCGCTGCCCGGCGTCACCACGCTGAAGCCTGGGTCGGCCACGTTCCCACTGCCCGGGATCTCGGCCGAGGTCGTCGACGACCAGGGCACCCGCGTGGAACGGGGTGGTGGCTACCTGTCGCTCACGCGGCCGTGGCCGTCGATGTTGCGCGGCATCTACGGCGACCCCAAGCGGTACGAGCAGACCTACTGGAGCCGGTTCGAGGGCCGGTACTTCGCCGGCGATGGCGCCAAGATCGACGACGACGGCTACTTCTGGCTCCTCGGACGGGTCGACGATGTGATGAACGTGTCGGGGCACCGCATCTCCACGACCGAGGTGGAGTCGGCGCTCGTCGACCACGCCACGGTGGCGGAGGCGGCCGTGGTGGGGGCCAAGGACGAAACCACGGGCCAGGCCATCATCGCCTTCGTCACGCTGAAGGGCGGCGTGGAGCCCGACGCCGAGCACGGTGCCACGCTCCGCCAGCACGTGGCGGGAAAGCTCGGCGCCCTCGCCCGGCCGAAGACCATCATCTTCACGCCGGATCTGCCCAAGACCCGCAGCGGCAAGATCATGCGCCGGCTCCTCAAGGATGTGGCCGAGGGCCGCGACCTCGGCGACACCACCACGCTGGCCGACGCCACCGTGGTCGACGAGATCCGTACCCGAGCGGCGAGCGCCCCCGAGGACTGACAGCGGCTTGGAAAGCCCCGACAACTGGACCTGGCGCGCCGAGCCGCCCCCCGGGCCGGTCGACGCGGCCGTCTTCGACCTCGACGGCGTCTTGTCCGACGCCGCCGGCCGTCAGCACTACCTGGACGGATCGAGGGGTCGGCGCGATTGGCAGGCGTTCTTCGCCGCTTCGGGCGACGACCCGCTGATCGAGGAGCTGAACCGGCTGCTCTCGCTGCTCGACGTCAACCTGTTCATCGTGCTGCTCACGGCCCGGCCCGTCACCGTGCGCTCGCAGACGCTGGCCTGGCTCGACCGGTACGGGGTGCGGTGGGACCTGTTGGTGATGCGACCCGACCGGGAGTACCAGCCCTCCGTCGACTTCAAGCAGTCGATGGTGGCGCCGCTGCGGGCGGCCGGCCTCGACCTGCGCATCGCCTTCGAGGACGACCGGCGCAACGTCGCCATGTTCCGTGATGCCGGGGTGCCGTGCGTCTACATCCACTCCGGCTATTACGAGTGACCGTGCACGGCGACCACGTCCGGGTGAACCGTGACCACTGGACCGAGAACGCCGAGAGCTACGCCGCCGTGGCGCCCGGCAATTGGGAGAGCGAACCGTCGTGGGGGTCGCGGGTTCCCGAGGCGACCGGCGGGTCCTGTCCGGCGCTGTCCGCAGCGGCGGCCGTCATCGGCCGTCCGCCGCTTTACGGCAGCCCCGGCCACCCGCCGTCCGCCCTGCCCGCTCCTGGCCTGGGCTGGCGACGGCGCAGCAGATGCAGGCCCGTTTCTCGTTGCCGTTCCCGCTCGTGCAGGCCGACGCCGAGTGCTGTCCTTTCGCCTCAGCCTCGTTCGACGTCGCCGTCTCCGAGTACGGCGCCGCCATCTGGTGCGACCCGTACCGGTGGGTCCCGGAAGCGGCGCGACTGCTCCGGCCCGGCGGGCGGCTCATCTTCCTGGGCAACTCCACCGTGCTGATGCTGTGCGCGCCCGACGAGGACGACGTGGCGGCCACGGAGCACATGGTTCGGCCGCAGCGGGGCATGCATCGGTTCGCATGGCCCGACACGGCCGGCATCGAGTTCCACTTGAGCCACGGCGACATGCTCCGGTTGCTGCGGGCGAGCGGCTTCGACGTCGAGGACCTCGTGGAGCTGTACCCGCCCGAGGGATCGACGACGCGCTACCCGTTC
>DASXAI010000366.1:0-1597 GCA_036406775.1 Acidimicrobiales bacterium | reverse complement strand
CTATGCCACTGCCAAGGTGCACCGCGACCACCACATCGAAGTGGCCAAGGCCTTGTACTCGATTCCGGGCAACCTCATCGGGCTACGCGTCGAGGTGCGCGCCGACCGGGTCCTGGTGCGGGTGTTCCACCGCGGCATCCTGGTCAAGGTCCATCCCCGCACCCGCCCCGGCGGCCGGGTCACCGACCCCACCGACCTGCCGGCGCACACGGCGACCTACGCGTTGCGCGACATCGAGCATCTCAAGCACCTCGCCGCCGAGCACGGGCCCGCCATCGGCGCCTACGCGGCGGCACTCTTGGACAGCCCGCTGCCCTGGACCCGGATGCGCCAGGTCTACGCCCTGCTCGGACTGGTCAAACGATGGGGCCCCGAACGGGTCGAGGCCGCCTGCACCAGGGCCCTGGACGCCGAGGCGCTCAGCGTCGCGTTGATCGGGCGCATGATCGAACGGGCCACCGAAACCCACGTGTCGTCCGCCCCCGCGATGAGGCCCGCCCCAGCGACGCGCTTTGCCCGGGACCCCGAGCACTTCGCCACCCCCAAGGGCGGTGCGGCGTGAACGCGCCGGTCCCGACGATCTCGGGCGAACTCAAGACACTGCTGCGCGCCGTGAAGTTGGGGCGAACCCTCGACACGCTCCCCGAGCGCCTCGCCCTGGCCAAGACCCGCTCCCTTGGCCACGCCGAGTTTCTCGAGCTCGTGCTGGCCGATGAGGTCACCCGGCGGGAGACCACCTCGGCCACGCTGCGGGCCCGGGCCGCCGGCCTGGACGCCGAGATGTGCTTCGAGAACTGGGACGACACCACCAAGGTCACCTACGACCGGGCCACCTTCGACGAGCTGTGCTCACTGCGCTTCGTCGACGCCGGCCACAACGCCGTCATCATGGGCCCCGTCGGGGTGGGCAAGACCTTCGTCGCAAACGCCCTCGGTCATGCCGCCGTGCGTCGTCGCTACACCGTCAGCTTCTGGCGCACCGACGTACTGCTCAAGCGGCTGCGGGCCTCCCGGCTCGACAACTCCCATGACGCCGAGATGCGCAAGCTGCTGCGCGTGGACCTGTTGATCCTCGACGACTTCGCCCTGCAGCCCCTCGACGTGCTGGACACCGCCGATGTCTACGACCTCATCGTCGAACGCCACCGCGCCGCCAGCACCGTGGTGACCTCCAACCGCGAGCCCATCGAATGGCTCGGCCAGATGTCCGACGCCCTGCTCGCCCAGTCCGCGATCGACCGACTCCAGTCCGCCGCCTACGAACTCGTGCTCGACGGCGAGTCCTATCGGCGACGGCAGAAGCCCGGCCTCGACATCGGAACCATCACCGCTCGGCCCCGTCGTCGGCGGCGCGCTTGACCGATCGGTCCCGCGTCGCGATCATCACCACGCCGACGCTCAGGACTCCGACAAGTGGCCCCATGCCACTGGCGAACGAGTGGTCCCATCAAGCTGGCGAGCGACAGGTGTCTCCCACGCCCGCTACGTGACGTCCTCGTTATCGAGGCGGAACGGCACCTCGGGGCGATGTACGACGTCGATATGTCCGCGTGTTCTGGACGAGTCCGCCGTCCATCGGCAGGCGCGAGAACCGTCT
>DASXAI010000365.1:0-8725 GCA_036406775.1 Acidimicrobiales bacterium | reverse complement strand
GACGTCGGCGTCGTCGGGGTGCTCGAGGGCGACCTTGTGGGCGGCGATCGTGAGGGGCGCCAGTTCCACGATCTCGTCGGCCCACGCCTGGGCGTCGCCCAGCCCGCCGAGGCGTTGGACGAACCCAAGCCGGAGGGCGTCGGCACCCGAGATCGACTCGGCCGCCAGGAGTATGGCCCGCGCCGTTCCTCCGCCCACGAGGGCGACGAGGCGGTCCACGGTCCACTGGTCGACAGCCAGGCCGAGCCGGGCCGCCGGAACGCCGAAGCGGGCCGCCTTGTGGGCGACGCGGAGATCGCAGGCCGCCGCCAGCTGGGTGCCGGCGCCGAGGGCAGGCCCTTCGACGGCGGCGATCGTGACGGCCGGCAGTTCGGTGAGTCCGGTGAGCACGGCCGTCAGGGCGGCGGCGAAGGCACCGCCCTCGACACCGGTGAGGTCGGCGCCGGCACAGAAGGTCCCGTTGGCGCCCGTGAGGATGAGGACGCGGGCGTGCTCGTCGCGGGCGTGCTCGAGCGCGTCCTTCAACCCGACGAGGGCGGCGTGGTCGACAGCGTTGCGCCGCTCGGGTCGGTCGATGGTGGCGAGAACGACAGCATCCCGCGCCTCGACGTGGATCATGGCTCCAGGACGGCCACCACGTCGCCCTCCTGGACCTTGTCCTCGGGAGCGACGCGCACCTCGGTGACAACTCCGTCGTTCGGCGCCGTCACGGGGATCTCCATCTTCATGGACTCGAGGATGACGAGCTCATCGCCTTCCGCCACCTGCGCACCAACTTCGGTGCGCACTTGCCACACGTTGGCGGTGATCTCCGCCCGGACCTCGGTCATGGCGGGGCAATGTACTTAGGCGCGCCGGTCGGCAAGGAATGGGAAGCGGGCCCGCACACCGGCCACGACGGCGGCGTCGACGTCGGCCACAAGGATCGCTTCCGATCCAGCGCCCGTGGCGAGGGCTTCCCCCAACGGGTCGACGATCATGGAGTCGCCGGCGTGGGCGACGCCGTTGCCGTCGGCCCCGACCCGGTTGACGCCCACCACGTACGCCTGGTTCTCGATCGCCCGCGCCGTCAGCAGCGACCGCCAGTGGTGACGGCGGGCCGCCGGCCAGTTGGCCACTACGACGTAGCAGTCGGTGTCGCGAGCGACGGCCCAGAACTCGTCGGCGAAGCGAAGGTCGTAGCAAACGAAGCAGCTGACGCGCAGGCCCTCGACGTCGACGGTGAGGAAACTGCTGCCGGCGGCATAGTGCTCGTGCTCACCGCCGTACGAGAACGGGTGGATCTTGTCGTAGTGGTGGTGGCGGCCGTCGGGCCCGGCGAGCACGAGGCGGTTGACGGGCCGAGGCAAGGCGGGATCGACGATCGGCACCGAGGCGGCGAGCCAGACGCCGTGGCGGGCGGCCTGGTCGACAAGGAAGGCCGTCGACGGGCCGTCGGGCGGTTCGGCCACGCGCTCGGGCGCCATCGTGAAGCCGGTCGAGTACATCTCGGTGAGCACGATGAGGCGGGCGCCCGTGCCGGCGGCTCCGGCGATCATCGGCGTGAGGTGCTCGGTGGTGGCGGCCGGCTCCTCCCAGCAGATGTCGTGCTGGACGGCGGCCACCTTCACCGGGCGAGGCCTTTCAAGCGGGCGATGGCCTCGTCGATCACCTCGTGGCGCTTGCAGAACGCGAAGCGCACGAGGGGGCGACCTTCCTCGACGTCGTCGTAGAAGACGACGTTGGGGACGGCGACGACGCCGCATCGTTCGGGCAGGGCCCGGCAGAACGCCATGCCGTCGGTCTCGCCCAGCGATCGGATGTCGGTGGTGACGAAGTACGTCCCCTGCGGGCGGAAGACGGTGAAGCCGGCCTCCGCCAATCCGGCGCAGAGGCGGTCCCTCTTGACCCGGAGGTCGGCCGTGAACTCCTCGAAGTACTCGTCCGGGAGCCGCAGGCCGGTGGCGATGGCCGGCTGGAACGGCGCGCCACTGACGTAGGTGAGGAACTGCTTGGCCGTGCGCACCGCCGCCACCAGCTCCGGCGTCGAGCACACCCAGCCGATCTTCCAGCCGGTGAAGGAGAAGGTCTTGCCGCCCGACGAAATCATCACCGTGCGCTCGCGCATTCCCGGCAGCGTCGCCAGCGGCCGGTGCGGGCCGTCGAACACGAGGTGCTCGTAGACGTCGTCGGTGATCACGAGGAGGTCGTGCTCGATGGCGACGGCGGCGATGGCGGCCAGCTCCTCGGCCGTGAACACCTTGCCCGTGGGGTTGTGCGGCGAGTTGAGCAGGATGAGCCGAGTCCGCGGCGTGACGACTCGACGTAGGTCGTCGGGATCGAAGGCGAAGTCCGGTGCCCGCAACGTGATGGGGCGGCGCTCGGCACCGGCCATGGCGATGCACGCCGCGTACGAGTCGTAGTACGGCTCGAAGGCGATCACCTCGTCGCCCGGTTCGAGCAGGCTCAACAGCGCAGCGGCGATGGCCTCCGTCGCGCCGGCGGTGACGAGCACCTCGGTGTCGGGGTCGTAGGTCAGCCCGTACCAGTGCTGCTGGTGGTCGGCGACGGCGTGGCGCAGATCGGCCGTGCCCGGCCCCGGCGGGTACTGGTTCTCGCCCGCCCGCATGGCCGCGATGGCCGCCTCGAGCACCGCCGCCGGGCCGTCCGTGTCGGGGAAGCCCTGGCCCAGGTTGACGGCGCCCGTGGCCACGGCGAGGGCCGACATCTCGGCGAAGATCGTGGTGCCGAAGCCGTCGAGGCGACGGTTCAGCGCAGGACGCCGTGTCATCGGCGGCGTCCGGCTTCGCCGTGCGCCGCCGGGCGGCGACAGAACGGATTGTGGAGCGGAGCGACCAGGAGCCGGCCGAAGCGGAGCGGAGGACGGCGACGCATCAGGCGCATCAAGGGTCGACGATACGCCGGACTCGTTGGACAGCGGCTATGGGGATAGCGCCGGTGTGGACCGGTTGGCCGGGACGCGACGCCACGATCCACTCGGTCGCGGAGAGGGCGAGGCCGACGTGGCCGAGGTCGATCACCGGCGTGTCGCCCCGCATGAACACGAGGTCGCCGGGCTGGATCGGCTCGGCCCGCCAGTCGACGGCTCGGCCGCGGCTGGCCTGCGTGACCGAGTAGTGCGGCAGGTCGACGCCGATGGTGAGATAGGCGGCCCGTACGAGGCCCGAGCAGTCGAAGGCGTCAGGACCGGCCGCGCCCTTCCGATACGGGCGCCCGATCTGATCCCGGGCGTAGGCCAGCACGCGCTCGATGGCCGTGGGCTCGGGCGGTGGGGGCGCGACCGTCGTCGTGGTGGTGGTCGGTGCGGGCGGCGTCGTCGTGGTTGTGGCTGTCGTCGTGGTGGTGGTCGGTGCGGGCGCCGTCGTGGTCGTCGTGGACGCCGTCGCTGCCGCTGTGGTCACCGGGGCCGCTGCCGCCACCACCATCAGCACCGCACCGAACGCGGCGGCGACCACCGAAACGGGGACGAGGATGCGATCGAGCACCCTCAGGTGTGTGCGTCACGCCCCCCAAACCGGAACCTGTCGCCGAATCGGCGCGCAACCGGCGCGAAATCCCGACAGGTTCCGGGGGGTGGGGCCTCAGACCGGCGGGACGCCGTGCTTGCGCCAGGGCCGGTCCATCTGCTTGGTCTTGGAGACCTGGAGGCCCTTCCAGATGGCAAGACGCGTGTCGGCCGGATCGATCACGTCGTCCACGTTGGCGTAGCCGGCGGCGATGTACGGATCGATGTTCTTGCGGAACTCCTCGGCCAGCCGGATCTTCTCGGCGTCACGGTCCTTGCCCTCGAGCTGGTCGAGGATCTTGCGCTGCGTGATCTCCACCATCCCGTCAGGACCCATGACGGCGATCTCGGCGCTCGGCCAGATGGCGACATAGTCGGCCTCGTAGGCGGTGCCGTTCATCACGAAGTAGCCGGCGCCGTAGCTCTTGCGCAGGACGATCGACACCTTCGGCACCGTCGCCTCCGAGATGGCGTAGAGCATCTTGGCGCCGTGGCGGATGATGCCCTGCTTCTCGACGGCCGAGCCCACGATGAACCCGGGCACGTCGTGGAGGAAGACGAGCGGGACGTTGAAGGCGTCGCAGAGCCACACGAACCGGGCCGCCTTGTCGGCGGCGTTCACGTCGAGGGCGCCGCCGAGCACCATCGGCTGACTGGCGATGATCCCGA
The DNA here is from genome assembly GCA_036406775.1 of Acidimicrobiales bacterium. Lineage (GTDB taxonomy): Bacteria > Actinomycetota > Acidimicrobiia > Acidimicrobiales > Ilumatobacteraceae > DASXAI01. The sequence continues at coordinate 4,551 of DASXAI010000365.1, read as the reverse complement.
TCGGCTGGCCCCCGATGCGGGCCAGACCGGTGACGATGTTCTTGGCCCACGACGGCTTGATCGGGAAGAACTCGCCGTCGTCGACGAGCTCGTGGATGACCTTCACCATGTCGTAGGCGCGCCGCGGCGCGGTCGGGACGATCTTGTACAGCGACTCGGCCCGCCGGTCGAGGGGGTCGCTGGTTTGGCGCACTGGCGGCTTGTCCCGGTTGTGGGCCGGGAAGAACGACAGGTACTGCCGCACCACGGCCAGGCAGTCCTCGTCAGAGGCGACCTCGAGGTCGGCGACGCCCGACACCTTGGTGTGGACTTCGGAGCCGCCCATCTCCTCCTCGCTGACCTCCTCGCCGGTGGCGGCCCGCACGAGGTGGCGGCCGCCGAGCGCCATCGAGGAGGTGCCCTTCACCATGGGCACGAAATCGCAGAGCGCCGGCACGTAGGCGGTCCCGGCCGCGCAGTGGCCGAGCATGGCGGCGACTTGCGGCACGACGCCGCTCATGACCACCTGCTCCCGGAAGATGGCGCCGGCGCCGGCGAACGACGACGTCGACGTCTGCTGGATGCGGGCGCCGGCCGAGTCGAGCAGCCACACGATCGGGATGCGCTGGCGCATGGCGAGCTCGCGCATGCGCGAGGTCTTCTGCTCGCCGACGATGCCCATCGAGCCGGCCAGCACCGTGAAGTCGTAGGCGCAGATGGCGACCCGGCGGCCGTCGATGGTGCCGATGCCCGCCACCATGCCGTCGGCGGCGAGGTAGCCCTTCGACGCCTGGAGACCGGGGTCCATCGAGTCGGCCAGCATCCCGAACTCCACGAACGAGCCGGGGTCGAGGAGCAGGTCGAGCCGCTCCCGCACGGGCAGCTTGCCCAGGCTGCGCTGGCGCGCCACCAGATCGGGGCCGCCCATCCCTTCGGCCCGCTCCTTGCGGGTCTGGAGGTCGGCGACGAGAGGTTTCCAGTCGTACAGGTCAGGTTGCTCGGCCACGCCCGAATCCTTTTGGTGCGCGATATGTGTCGTAATCAGCGTTTCAGCGCGTCAGAACGGTACGGCGGTGGTCACCGGCCGGACCACTTCGGCTCGCGCTTCTCCTGGAAGGCCAGGATGCCTTCGGCGGCGTCGTCGGTTTGGGTCACGAGGGTGAGGCCGGCCTGCAGGAGGCGCAGGGCGTGCTCGGCGTCCTGGTCGAGGACGGCGTAGAAGGCGTCGCGGCCGAGCTTCATGACGGCCGGCGACTTGGCCGCCAGCACCGACGTCACCTCGGCCACGGCGTCGTCGAGCTCGTCGACCGGGACCACCCGGTTGACGAAGCCGATCTTCAGCGCCTCCTGGGCGCCGACCCGGCGGCCCGTCATCATCAGCTCGAGCGCGACCTTGGGCGGCATCGAGCGCAGCATCGGCGCCGTGATCATCATCGGCCACAGGCCCACGTTGATCTCGGGCGTGCCGAACTGCGCGTCGTCGGCGGCGATCACGACATCGCACATCAGTGCCACGCCGAAGCCGCCGGCGAGCGAGTAGCCGCGCACCCGGGCCACCGTGGGCTTGCCGAGCTCCCAGACCTCGCGGAACAGGCGGGCCAGCTCGCCTCGAGCGTCGTGGAGGTCGACGAAGCCGGCGCCCGCCGCCATCCCCGTCAGGTCTGCGCCGGCGCTGAAGGCCTTGTCGCCGGCGCCTGTGAGCACCACCACCCGCACCTGGGAATCGGCTTTGGCCTGGGCGAAGGCGCCGCGCAGCTCCCCCATCACGGTCCACGAGAGGGCGTTGCGGCGCTCGGGCCGGTTGATCGTGATGGTGGCGACGTGGTCGGCGACGTCGTAGAGCAGCGACTCGAACTCCATGGAGCGGCGACCGTAGCCTGCGGACCGGTGACGACCCAGGTCCGCTCGTGAACGCCGGCGATCCGGTCCGGGCCCGACGCCAGCAAGTGGCGCGCTGGTCGCTGCTCGCCAATCGGATCGGCTACCTCTTCCTCGCCGTCGCCGTCGCCGTGTTCGTCATCGGCTTCGCCGTCGGGTTCACCCCGCCGGTGGTCGCCGTCGTGGTCGCCTGCCTCCTCGCCGGCTCGGCGCTGCTGCTGCCGTCGATCATCCTCGGTTACGCCGTGAAGGCGGCCGAGCGCGAGGACCGCGAACGCGGCCTGTGAAGGTTCGGGACGGCGGCGCCGTCCCCATTACCATCGGGTAACCATGTCGACGCGCCTGCCTGCTGCCGCCCGCCGAGAACAACTGCTCAACGTGGCGTTGGAAGTGTTCGCGCGCCAGGGCTTCCACGGCACGGCGATGAACGACGTGGCCGAGGCGGCCGGCGTGACCAAGCCCGTGCTGTATCAGCACTTCCAGTCGAAGCGGCAGTTGTACCTGGCCCTGCTCGACGAGGTCGGCCAGCGGCTGCGCCAGACCATCGAGAAGGCGGGCACCGACAGCGGCGGCCCCCGAGCGCAGGTCGAGGCCGGCTTCCGCGCCTACTTCCGCTGGGTGAGGGACGACCGCGACTCGTTCCTGCTCCTGTTCGGGAGCGGCGCTCGCCGCGACGAGGAGTTCGCCGAGGCCGTTCGGAGCTTCGAGATCGCCATCGCCGACACGATCGCCCCGCTGATCCAGGCCGACATCGACCCCGACCACCAGCGCCTGCTCGCCCACGCCCTCGTCGGGCTGGCCGAGGGCACCAGCCGGCGCCTGCTCGCCCTCGGCGGCGATTTCGACCCCGAACAAGTCGCGGCCCAGGTGGCCGACCTGGCCTGGGCCGGCCTACGCGGCGTCCGCCGGATTTGAGTCGGCGTCGGCTAGGCGGCGTGCCGTTGGCGCAGCCAGCGGCCGCGGGCGTCGTCGTCGTAACTGGAGAAGAACTCGTGCAGCGCCTCGACGGCGTGGTCGAACGAGCGGGCGGCGAACAGCACCGGCTGGTACACGGTGATGTCGTACGACTGCGTGCCCATGGCGGCGATGTCCCACTCGCGGACCTCGGCCTGCCGGAAGTGCTCCAGTTCGCCGAACGACGACAGGATCCCCGAGCCGTAGGTCCGCAGGTCGCCGTCCTCCCACAGCACGCCGAACTCGATCGTGAACCAGAACACGCGTGAGAAGAAGTCGAGGGCAGCATCGCTCTCGGCCCGGCGGGACGCCTTGCCGGCTTCCTCGTAGAGGTCGGCCATGCGCGGGCTGGCAAGGAAATTGGCGTGCCCGATGATCTCGTGGATGATGTCGGGCTCCGGCGTGTAGAGCGGCACCGACGGGTGCCTGACGTACTGCGTCGACAGGAACCGACGGTCGGCGAGGGACCCGTAGAACGTCCGGGTCGGCACCAGGCCGGGCACGGGCGACACCGAGAACGAGGTGAGCCGCTCCAGCCGGCCAGTGACCTCCGACAATTGCGGCACGCGGTCGGTCGGCAGGGCCAGCCGGGCCTCCGCCTCTCGATACTCGCGGCAGGCGTACGCCTCGTGCTTCGGCGCCAGCTCACGCGAGACGGTGCGCCACACGCCGTGCTCGACGTCCGTGTATTCGACAGAAGGGATGGGAGCACCGGGCATGTGATGGGCGCTGACGGCGGCGATGGCGTCGCGCCGGGCCCGGTACTCCGGGTCGGCGAAGCCAGGATGATCGCGATCGAGGACGACGGCCTCCACGCCCCCGATGGTGCCCGGCCAAGGGCAGTTCGTCTACCAGATCGACAAGAATCCGGACGAATTGCCACCATGCCACGGCTCAAGCGTCATACTGTCCAGCCGGTGGCTTCCTCCCGCACACTCGATGCGACGGATCGCCAGTTGCTCGCGGCCTTGCAGCGCGACGGGCGGATGTCGGTGAACGAGCTGGCCACGGAGGTCAGCGTGTCCCGCGCCACCGCCTACCAGCGCCTCGAACGCCTGCGCTCGGCCGGGATCGTCAAGGGGTTCACAGCCGTGGTGGATCCGGCTGCCGTCGGCCTCACCATCGCCGCGTTGATCCTGGCCAACGTCGAGCAGAACGCCTGGCGGATGGCGCGGGAGAAGCTTCGCCACCTGCCCGGCCTCCACTATCTCGCCATGACGACGGGGGGCTTCGACTTCGCCCTGCTCGTGCGGGTCGCCGACGTCGAGACGCTGCGGGACGTCGTCCTCGATCGGCTCCAAGGAATGCCCGAGATCCGCTCCACCCAGACGGTGTTCGTGCTCGACGAAGACGACCATCTCGCGTTCGGTGCCCGCCTCGACACAGATCGCCCGGCCTCGCGCTCGTAGACTCCGGTCAGGCCATGGGACGGGAGGGTCGGAGCATGGGGGCCGGGCTGACGGCGGCGGTCGTTCTGAGTGGAACGCTGCTCGTGGTGACGGCCCTGCCGGCGGGGGCATCCCCTTCCACCAGCACCACGGGCTCCCCCACGACCACCACCAAGACGGCCAAGACCGCCGCCACGACGACGAGCACGACGTCACCGTTCGTCCCGCCCTCGACCACGTCCCCCACGACCGTCCCGTCCACGTCGTCCAGCGCGCCCACGACGACCACCACAGCGCCGTCGCCGTTCACCGATCCGTCGACCACGGAGCCACCATCGAGCACGCAGCCCGA
>DASXAI010000364.1:0-4385 GCA_036406775.1 Acidimicrobiales bacterium | reverse complement strand
ACGTCGTGGATGACGGCCAGGATGGCGGCGATCGCCATGCGCCACTCGAAGCGGATCGAGATGTAAAGGGCGATCGCGATGAAGAAGAAGATCAACGCCCGGATCGCCTTCTTCGTGATCTCGCTCCCCCACGAGGCGCTGACCGAACTGACGCTGACTTCTTCGGGGTTGGTGATGCCGGCCTTGGCGGCGAGGTCGTTGCGGACCTTGGTCTGCGTCTCGATGGCCTGGGTGCCGACCTGGATGCGGATGCGATCGCCGCCGGCACCCGACAGCGTCTGGATCTTGGCGTCGCCGCTGTTGATGCCGTCGGCGTCGAGAACCGCCTTGACGTCGTCGACGGTCACGCCGTTGCGGGCGGGCAGCTCCCACGCCACGCCCCCCTCGAAGTCGAGCCCGAGGTTCAGACCGCGGGTCGACAGCGAGATGATCGACAGCAGGATCAGGACGCCGGAGATGATGAACCCGATGCGGCGCTTGCCGACGAAGTCGTAGGTGGTCTCACCGTGGTACAGCCGGTGCCAGAGGCTCGGCTTCGACGCGCCCGGGACGGTGGTGGCGGTCATGACCCTCCTCCCCCTCCTCCGGCGGCGGGCGCGGCGGCGGCGACGGCCTCGCCCTGGGTGACGCCGAACAGATGCGTCTTGCCCCGGTACCGATGGGACTGGCTCAGCAGGATGACCGCCGGGCGCAGGTAGAAGTAGGCGACGACGATGTCGATCAGCGTCGACAAGCCCAGGAAGAAGGCGAAGCCGCGCACGGAGCCCACCGTGAGGTACCACAGCAGGGCGGCACCGATCAGCGAGACGATGTCAGCGGCGAGAATCGTGCGCCAGGCACTGGCCCATCCCCGCTGGGCGGCCGAGCGGAATGTGCGGCCCAGGCGGGCGTCGTCCTTGAGGCGTTCGAAGTAGACGACGTAGGAGTCGACGGTGACGCCGATCGACACGATGATGCCGGTGGCGCCGGCGAGCGTGAGGGCCAGGCCTCTGGTCTCACCGAGGTACGAGATGACGCTCCACAGGATCCCGGTCGACAGCAGCAGGCCGCCGAGCACGATCCAGCCGAGGCTCTTGTAGTAGAGGAACATGAAGAGCACGACCAGCAGCACGCCGACGATGCCGGCGATGATGCCCGCCTTCAGCGAGTCCTTGCCGAGTGTGGCCGACACGGTCTGCACGGCCTGCGGCTCGAGCTGCACGGGCAAGGCGCCGTAGCGCAGGACGAGAGCCAGGTTCTTGGCGTCGGTCTCGCCGAAGTTGCCGGAGATGGAGATCTGATCGGCTTGGAACGGGCTGAAGCTGGCGTTGTCGGGCTGGATCTCGGGCGCCGACTTCACGATCCCGTCGAGCGTGATGGCGACGAGGCCCTTGCCGCGGCTGCCGATGCCGGGACACGTGGCGTCGCCGTTGAAGCACAGCTCCGTCACCCGGTTCCAGGTGTCGATGCCGTTGTTGCCGCCCTTGAGGTTGAGGTTCACCTGCCACTCGTTCGAGCCCTGGTTGAACACGGCGTCAGCGCCGCTCACGGCCGAGCCGGTGAGGAAGGCGGGGCCGAGCAGGTACCGACGGGTGACGGTGCCGTTGGTCTCCTGCTCCGGGAGGACGACCTCCTGGTCGACCTTGTCGTCCTCGGGCTTGGTGGTGGCGAAGGCGGTCGAGGCCGGCGCGACCGTGGTGGTGGGCGCGGCGGCCGCCGTGGTGGGCGGCGTGGTCGTGGTGGGGCTGTCCTGCTGCGGCAGCGGGACGGCGCCACCAGGACCACCGCCGGCGGCGGAGGTCGGTGTCGTGTCGGCGGGCGCCGCCGTGGTGGCCGTGGTGTCGGCCGGCGCCGGTGCGGTGGTGGGCGTGGTCGGCCCGGCGGCGGGCACGGTGGTGGTCGGCACCGCCGTGCCTTGCTCGGGCGAGAGCACCTGGAGCACCGGCCGGAAGCGCAGCTCGGCTGTCTGGCCGACGAGCTGCAGGGCGCGGTCCTGATCCTTCACACCCGGCAGGTTCACGACGATGGCGTTGCCCTGGCGGGTGATCTCAGGCTCGGCCACGCCGAGGGCGTCGACGCGGTTGCGGATGATCTGCACGGCCTGGCCGAGGGCGTCTTGCTGCACCTCGCCCTTCGGCAGCAACGTCACGGACGCGCCGCCCTGGAGGTCGAGGCCGAGCTTGGGGCCGTAGCCGACGCCGATGGTGAGGCCGAGGAGGGCGACGGTGAACGCGACGATGCCGACGAGCGAGAAGATGTAACGCCGGCGCATCGGTCAGCTCTCGTCGTCGGACCCGCGGGTGGCGTTGTCGCCGCCCGTGGAACCGGAACCGCCATCGGCATCGTGCTCGCCGGCGACCTCATCGTCGGCCGCGACCGGCTCGGCCGCGCCGGTGTCGGCGGCGGGCGTGACGCGACGTGCGATGGCCCCCTTGGCCACCCGGATCTCGACCCCTTCGGCGATCTCGACCCAGACGACGTCGCCCTCCATGGCGGTGATGAAGCCGTACATGCCCGAGCTGGTCAGCACCTCGTCGCCCTCCGCGACGGCGGACAGCAGCGCCTGCTGTTCTTTCATCCGCCGCTGCTGCGGCCGGATGAGGAGGAAATACATCAGGACGATGAGGAGGAGGATCGGGAGGAGGGCGGCCATCACTGGGTCCAGACGTCGGAGATTTCGGGCTGCTCGATGGTACTAGCCAGCCCCGACACGTTCGCGTCGGGTGGGGGTGCCCGAGGGGGCGGCTCCGGCCGGCCCCCTCGGTATTGGTCGGGTCCGGCTCTGCCGGTCCGACCAGGGGAAGTATTCGGTACGGCCGAAGGCCGCCCGACAGAATTCGACCGAATGGAGAGAGCGAGCGCAGCGAGCGAGCGAATGAGGTCGACCGACTAGCCAGCCCAGACGGCGAGGATGTCAGCCCGCAGGGTGGCCAGCGAGCCGGCCGCCACCGCGTCCCGCAGCCGATCCATCAGGGCGAACGTCCAGGCCAGGTTGTGCCACGTCAGGAGGCGGGCCGCCGTCGGCTCGTTGACCTGGAACAAGTGGCGTAGGTAGCCGACGGAGTGGCGGGCGCAGACGGCACACCCGCACGTCGGATCGACGGGTTCGGCGCTGGTGGCGAAGCGGGCATTGCGGACCTGCACCTTGCCGAGGCTGGTGAGGGCCGTGCCGTGGCGCCCGAGCCGGGTCGGCAGGACGCAGTCGAACTGGTCCACGCCGAGGGCGACCGCCTCGACGACGGAGGCCGGATCGCCCACGCCCATCAGGTAGCGGGGCCGATCGGCGGGGAGCTCGGCGACGGCGGCGGCGAGGGCGGGCAGCATCTCGGCTCGGGTCTCCCCGACCGACAGACCGCCGATGCCGTAACCGTCGAAGTCGAGATCCGCCACGAGCCGGGCCGACTCGGCGCGCCACGCCTCGTCGATGCCGCCTTGGACGATGCCGAACAGGGCCTGATCGGCCCGCTGATGGGTGGCCCGGGCCCGCTTGGCCCACGCCGCCGTGCGGTCCATGGCGAGGCGGACGACGTCGGGCGGCGATGGCAAGGCCGGACACACGTCGAGCGCCATCTGGACGGTCGCGCCCAGCTGCTCCTGGATGGCGACGGCCGACTCCGGCGTGAGGCGATGGCGCGAGCCGTCGTAGGTCGAGCGGAAGGTGACGCCGTCGTCGTCGATCGACGGCCCGAGCGAGAACACTTGGTACCCGCCGGAGTCGGTGAGGGTGAGGCCGTCCCACCCGGCGAACCGGCCGACGCCACCGAAGGCGGCCACGACGTCGGCGCCCGGCCGCAACATCAAGTGGTAGGTGTTGGCCAGCACGATCTCGGCGCCGAGGGTGTCGTAGTCGGCGGCGCTCAGGTACTTGACGGCGCCGCGTGTGCCGACCGGCATGAAGCACGGCGTGCGATAGGCGCCGTTGACCGTGCGGGCCCATCCCGTGCGGGCGGCGCCGTCGGTGGCTGTCGCCTCGAACACGACGGGTGCCGTCACGCGGTGCGCTCCACCAACATGGCGTCGCCGAACGACAAGAAGCGATAGCCGGCGGCGAGGGCGACGTCGTAGAGCTCACGCCATCGCGGTCCGATGAAGGCGTCGATCATCATGAGCAGCGTCGTGCGCGGCAGATGGAAGTTGGTGAGGAGGACGTCGACGATCCGCCAGTCGTACGGACGCCGGATGAAGAGTGCCGTGCGCCCGCTCGTCTCGCCGGTGGCGGCGGTCGCTTCGAGGGCACGGACCGTCGTGGTGCCGATGGCGACCACTCGGCGGGCTGTGCGGCACGCCGCCAAGGTGGCGGCGGGCACGCGGTAGCGCTCACTGTGCATGCGGTGCTGGGTCGGGTCGGCCACGGTGACGGGCTTGAAGGTGTCGAGTCCGACGACGAGCTCGACGGGGGCGACGTC
>DASXAI010000363.1:0-6086 GCA_036406775.1 Acidimicrobiales bacterium | reverse complement strand
GCTCATCGAGGCCGGCGCGGCCGCCGTCATCAACGCGTCGCGTTCGATGACGGGCCGCTATCCCAACCTCGGGCCGTTGCTCATCGCCGCCGCCGGCATCCCGCTCCTCGACGACGTCGGGTCGAACGTGCTCGACATCCTCGTGGAGGGCGAGGTGGTCACCGTGGTCGGCGACGAGGTGATCGTGGCCGGGGCCATCATCGCCCACGGCGAGCAGCAGACGGTGGCCTCGCTCGAGCAGAAGATCGCCGAGGCGCGCAGCAGCGTCGGTGTCGAGCTCGAGCGCTTCGCCAGCAACACCCTCGAGTACCTCAAGCACGAGCATCATCTCGCCACTGATGTCCCCGAACTGCCCGATCTCGCGGTGTCGTTCAAGGGCCGTCAGGCGCTCGTGGTGTCGCGGGGCTACGACTACCGCCACGACCTGGCCACGCTGAAACGCTCGGGCTACCTGCGCGAGCTGAAGCCGGTGCTGATCGGCGTCGACGGTGGCGCCGACGCCCTGTGCGAGCTCGGTCTCCGGCCCGACATCATCATCGGCGACTTCGACTCGGTGTCGGTGGAGACGCTGCGGTGCGGCGCCGCGCTTGTCGTCCATGCCTATCCGGGTGGCGACGCGCCCGGCGCAGGCCGGCTCGAGGACCTGGGCCTGCGGTACGAGCGCTTCCAAGCGGGCGGCACGAGCGAGGACGTCGCCTTGCTGCTCGCCGACGAGATGGGCGCCGAGCTGATCGTCGCCGTCGGACTGCACACGTCGCTGGAGGAGTTCCTCGACAAGGGCCGCGACGGGATGTCGTCGTCGTTCCTCGTGCGGCTGAAGGTGGGCCGCATCCTCGTCGATGCCAAGGGGGTGAGCCGCCTCTACCGCCCGGTCGTCCGCCGCTCCGACGCCGTGGTGCTCATCGTCGCCATGCTGTTGGCGCTGGTGGCCGTGGCCATCGTGAACCGGCCGCTGCAACTGTGGTTGCGGAGCGTGTGGCTGCTCGTGCGCTCGGCCCTCGGTCGGTAAGGCGACTCAGGCGCGCCGATGATCAACTTCCGTTATCACCTCGTGAGCCTCGTGGCTGTTTTCCTGGCTCTCGCCATCGGCATCATCGCCGGCTCCACGGTGATCAAGGAGTCGATCCTCGATCAGACGCAGCAGAACCTCGACAACGCCGAGAAGAACCTCAAGGATCTCGAGGACAGCAACAACAAGCTGCGCACGCAGATCGATCAGCTGAAGGGCCGTGACGACGCGCTGAACGCGGCGGGGACCACCGACCTGCTGCAGAACCGTCTCACCGACATGCCGGTGTTGATGTTCAAGGTCGATGGCGTCGACGACAACTCGGCCACCATGCTCCGCACCGCCTTCACCGACGCCGGCGCCGCCTTCGCCGGGGTGGTCACCTTCACCGACCGCCTGGTGCTGACGAACCCCGCCGACGTGGCCAAGATGCAAGACCTGCTCGGGACGTCCATGCTCGACCCGACGGCGCTGCGAGCGCAGTTGGCCGGCTACCTGGCCACGCTCGTGACGGGCGTCGCCGACAGCCGCCGGGTGACCGTCGGCCAGTTCGGGGCGGCCACGTCCGGCGTGACGACGGCGCCGGCGGGAACGACCACGACGGCGCCCCGCACCGCCACCGAACTGGCGTCGGAGCGGCTGCGCCAGTTCTTCCACGACCTCGACGACGCCGGGTTCGTGAAGTTCACCGACGAGCCGCCGAACGCCGACGCCATGGACCTCAGCGGGCTGCGGCTCGCGGTGATGTCGGGCGCCGGCGCCAAACTCGACAACGGCGCCTTCGTCTACCCGTTCCTGCAACGGCTGAGCGTCGGGGCGTCGCCGGCCACCCTCGCGGTGGAGGCCACGCCGACAGGGTCGACCGTGGAGCGGGGTGGCTTCGTCGGACCCATCCGCGACGACGCCGCCCTGCGCCAGCGGGTCAGCACCGTCGACGACGCCGAGTGGTTCCTCGGCTGGGCCGCGGCCGTGATGGCCCTCGAGGCGCTCGACGACGGCGTCGTCGGCCACTACGGCATCGGCAAGGGCGCCGACGACGCCCTGCCGACCAACAACCCGTGAGCGAGACCCCGACGTTTTCGCGCGCCGAACCGGTCGTAGAGCGCGCTCAGTCTCGTCAGAACCTGCGGACGGCACCGATCGGTCGGGCCACGGCCACGGTCAGTGGGCTGACGTTGGTGTCGAGGTTGACGGGATTCGCCCGCATCCTCGTGGTGGCGGCCGTGCTCGGCCGGGGCGCGCTGGGCGACACGTACCAGACGGCCAACACCGTGCCGAATCTGCTCTTCGAGCTGTTCGCGGCGGGCGCCCTGCAGGCGGTGCTGGTGCCGGCGCTCATCGACGTACTCGACCGGGATGGCCGCAGTGCCGCCGACCGCGTCGCCGGCGCCGTCCTCGGCGCCCTCCTCAGCCTGCTCAGCGCCGTCGTCGTGATCGCCGCCGTGGCGGCGCCGTGGATCATGCGGGCGCTGACGGCGTCGAGCGACCAGGCCGTCCACGACGCCAAGGTCGAGCTCGGCACGCTCTTCTTGTGGTTCTTCCTGCCGCAGGTGCTGTTCTACGCCCTCGGGCTCGTCGCCACGGCGGTGCTCAACGCCGAGCACCGCTTCTACGTGCCGGCCATCGCCCCCGCCGTCAACAACCTCGTCGTGATGGCGACGTACGTCGTGTTCTGGTGGATGCGTGACGGCGCCACGCCCGCCCTCGACCTCACCACCGCCGAGAAGTGGGTGCTGGCGGGCGGCACGACCCTCGGCGTGATCGCGTTCACCACACTGCCGGCCCTCGCGGCGCGTCACCACGGCTACCGCCTCCGGCCACGCGTCGACTGGTCCTCGCCGACGGTGCGCACGCTCGGTCGGCGGGGTGCGTGGGCCGGCGGCCAGCTCGCGTTGGTCCAAGTGCTCCTCGCTGCGGTCCTCGTGCTCGCCAACGGCACGTCGGGCGGCGTGGTGACGTGGACGTTCGCCTTCGCCTTCTTCCTGCTGCCGTACTCGCTCTTCGCCCTGCCGGTGGCCACGACGTCGTTCCCGCGTCTGGCCCGCGCCCATCAGGCCGATCTGCCGGCCGAGTTCGGCGCCGGCCTCGAGCGCGCCACCCGCACGACCGTCGTGTTGCTCGTCGGTGCCGCCGCCGCCCTGGCCGCGCTGGCGTGGCCCATCGTGCGCATCGCCGCCTTCGGCGCCGCGCGCGAGGGCGGATTGGCACCCCTGGCTCACGCCATCGTGGCCTTCGCACCGGGGCTCGTCGGCTACGGCTTGGCCTACCTGTTCACCCGGGCCCTGTACGCGCTCGACGACGCCCGCACGCCGATGGTCGCCACCGCCGTCGGCACGGTCGTGGGCGTCGTGGCCATGGTGGTGGCGTCGGCGGTCGCGCCGACGACCGAGCGCGCCGCCGCGTTAGCGGTCGGCTACGGCGTCGCCTATCTCGTCACCGCCGGATTGATGGGTCGAGCCGTCGTCGTGCGGTTGGGGCCGCACCGGACGGCGCTGTGGCCGATGCTGACCCGGGTCGTGCTGGCGGGCGTTCTGGCCCTCGTGGTGATGACCGGCGTCGTGGCGTGGCTCGACCCCGTGTCGCGGGCGGCGTCGGCGGGCACGCTCGTGCTGGCCGGCGGGGTCGGTGTCGTCGCCTACGCCGCCGCCTTGCGCATCCTCACCGGGACGGCACCGCGCGCGCTGGTGTCGGTCGATGGCTGAACCAGGCTCGGTCCTGCTCGTGCGGGGCCCGTCGGCGGGTGGCATCCGCAACCACGTCGCCGCCCTCGCCGACGGCCTGCGCGCCCGCGGCTGGCGGGTCCGGATCGCCGACCCCGACGGCGGACGTGCCCTCGACCAGCGCGGCGTCGACGTCGTGCACGCCCACGGGCTGCGCATGGGCTGGCTGGCGTCGCTCGTGCCGCGCCGCAAGCCGCTCGTCGTCACGGTGCACAACGTGGTGCTCGACGACGTCGCCGGTCGCGCCGCGTCGTGGCAGCGACGCCTCGAGGCGGCCCTCCCGCGGCGCGTCGACGCCGTGATCGCCACGTCGGCCGACGTGGCGGCCCGGCTGGGCGACGGTGCCGCCGTGATCCCACCGGTCGGCCCGGCGCCCGTGGTGCGCCACGACCGGTCGGCCGTACGGGCCGCGCTCCACGTGCCCGACGGCGTCCCGCTCGTGGTGGTCGCCGCCCGCCTGCACCGCCAAAAGGGCCTCGACACGCTGCTCGACGCGGCGCCGCGGCTGGCCGGTACGCGCATCGTGGTGGTGGGCGAGGGCCCCCAGGAAGCGCGGTTGCGCGCCCGCATCCACGACGAAGGTCTCGGCGACGTCGTCAGCCTGGCCGGGCCGAGCGCCAACGCCGCCGACGAGCTGGCGGCCGCCGACGTCGTCGCCGTGCCGTCGATCTGGGAGTCGGGGCCGCTGGTGCTGGCGGAGGCGATGGAGCTCGGCCGGCCCGTCGTCACCACGCCCGTCGGCTTTGCGCCCGAGCTCGTCGCCGACGGCGCCACCGGTCGACTGGTCCCGGTCGGCGACGCCGGTGCGCTGGCGGGCGCGATCCAGGCGATGCTGGCCGACCCGGGCGCGTCCGCCCGCATGGCCGAGGCCGGGCAGCGGCGCGTCGAGGCGTGGCTCGACCGCGACGGCGCCATCGACGAGGTGATCGACGTCTACCGCCGCGCCATGGCGGGCCGATGACCCGCTGGGCCCTCCTGGCGCTCGCTCTCCTGGGCTCGATCCTCGTGCCGGGTGCCGGAGGCAGCGCGGCGGCACCGGCGCGCGCCGACAAGGTCCTGATCCTCTCGTACCCGGCGCTCCAGTGGTCGATGGTGGCTGACGCCGCCCCGCCCCGGCTCGAGCAGCTGTTCGCCGCCGGCGCGGTGGCGTCGCTCAGCATCCGGACCGCCGACGCCGTGACGACCAGAGCCGACGGCTACCTCACCATCGGCGCCGCCAACCGGGCCAGCCTGGCCGCCGCCGACGCCGGCCACGCCGCGTCGACGCCCGACGGCGGCGTCCTCGTGCCGCCCGACGAAGTCGCGGCGGCCCGGCGCCAGGCCGACGACGCCCTCTTCGGAGCCGAACCGGGCGCGTTGGGCGATGCGCTCGCCCGCGCCGGGATGGCCACCGGCGTGGTCGGGAGCGCCGACGCCGCCCTGGCCCTCATGGACGGCGCCGGGCGCGTCACCCACGGCGCCGTGGCACCGGCCGACGTCGTCGCCCCCTTCGAGCAGGCCTGGGGACAGTCCCGCGTCGTGCTGGTCGAGCCCGGTCGAGACGACCTGTCGGCCATCCTCGACCGCGTCGACCTCGCTCGCGACCTGGTGCTCGTCGTGGCGCCCGTGGCGCCCGGTGACGCCGCCGCCCTCACCGTGTTCGGTGCTGCCGGTCCGGGCATGGGAACAGGGCTCGCCCGCAGCGCCACGACGCGACGCGACGGCTATGTCACCTTGCCCGATGTGGGAGTGACGGTCCTCGACGCCCTCGGCGTGGAGGTGCCGGCGGCCATGAACGGCACGACGGTGACGGCCAACGGCGGTGCGCCCTACACCCACGCCCGCGCCACCGCGCTGGCCGACACCAACACCATCGCCGTCTTCCGCGACCGCACGGTGGGTCCGGTGAGCGTGGCGTTCGTCGTGCTCCAAGTCCTGATCTACGCGGTGGCGCTGGCGGCGCTGGTCGGTCACCGGCCCCGGGTCGCCCTGGGCGCGGCGATGGCGGGGATGGTGGTGCTGGCCGTGCCGACCGTGACCTTCCTCGCCGGCTTGGTTCGCTACGACCGTCTCGGCCTCACCGGCTACACCCTCGCCGTGTTCGGCGTCGCCATCGTGCTGGCGGCGGCGGCGTGGACGTTGCGGCGCTGGCACCTGCTGGCGCCGGCACTCGCACTCGTGGCTCTCAGTTGGCTCGTGCAGATCGTCGATATCGTCACTGGCGGCCGGCTACAGATCAACACGACCCTGGGCTATTCGCTCATCGTGGCCGGACGGTTCCAGGGTTTCGGGAACCTCGCCTTCGCCGTTGTGGCGGCGGCCGCCATCGTCCTCGCCACCGGTCTGTGGGGCGAGGCCCCGGCGCCGCGCGCCGCTCG
>DASXAI010000362.1:0-2200 GCA_036406775.1 Acidimicrobiales bacterium | reverse complement strand
GCGTTGCAGGCGCGCCATCGCGGTGGCGGCGTCGGACTCGGCTTGGAACGGCGCCTGCCCGGTGAGGCACTCGTACATCACGATGCCCAGTGAGTACAGGTCGGCGCGGCTGTCGATCGGGAGACCGAGCACCTGCTCGGGTGACAGGTACTTCGCCGTACCCATCAGCATGTCGTCGCTCGTGAGGTCCTCGGTCTGCTGCAGCGCCTTGGCGATGCCGAAGTCGGTGAGGAGGATGCGGCCCTCGGGCTCCATGAGCACGTTGCCCGGTTTGATGTCGCGGTGGACGATGCGGGCCTGATGGGCCGCCGTCAGCGCGTCGGCGACGGCGATGCCGACCTGGGCGGTGAGGCCGACCGAGAGCCGGCCGTCGCGGTCGAGCCGCTGGCGCAGGGTCTCGCCGGGGACGAGCTCCATCACGACCGCCTCGATGTCACCGTCATGCACCGTGTCGAACACCGACACGATCGACGGGTGCGACAGCCGGGCCACGGCAACGGCCTCGCGCCGGAAGCGCTCGACGAGGCGCGGGTTGTCAGCGAGGGCGGGCTTCAGCAGCTTGACCGCGACCTGGCGGTCGAGCACGACGTCGGTGGCGACCCACACCTCGGCCATCCCGCCCACGGCCAGGCAGCGATCGAGGCGGTAACGCCCGGCGAGCGTGCGGGCGCCGGGCACCACGGAGGGCGGCGGAGGAAGGCGTGTTTCAGCCACCGCGTCGCGACGCTAGTTCCCAGCGGGCCTCCAACGGGGGCGCCGCCAACGTTCGAACCTGTCGGCGAAACGCGCCGGTTCCGCGCCGTTCAGCCGACACGAACCGGAGTCTGATAGACGACGCCGATCGTGCCCGGCCCGGCGTGGGTGCCGATGACGGCGCCGATTTGACCCACCACGATCTCGCCGGCGTGGATCGGACGGAGCAGGTCGAGGAAGCGATCGACGTCGGCGGCGTCGCCGTGCGCGACGGCGAGGGTGTCGACCGGCTCGGCCCGGCGCACCGTGTCAGCGAGGAAGGTGAACGCTTTGGCCCGCGTGCGCTGGCGGCCCGCCTCCTCCACGCGGCCGTCCTGCACCTCGATCACCGGCTTGATCGACAGGACCGAGGCCAGCAGCGCCTTGGCCCCGCCGATGCGGCCACCCTTCTTGAGGTTCTCGAGCGTGTCGAGGGTGCCGACGACGTGCGTGCGTCCGGCCAGCGAGCGAGCCAGGCCGGCGACGTCCTCGGGTGGGCCGCCGCCGGCGGCGAGCCGCGCTGCCCCCACGGCGATCATGCCGAGCCCGAGCGTGACCGAGCGCGAATCGACGACAGTGACGGGGATGGTCTCGGTGACGGCGGCCGCCGCGACTTGCGCGCTCTGCATCGTGGCCGACAAGGCGGCGGACAACGCCACGACGACGATGCTCGTGGCGCCGTCGGCGGCGAGGGAGCGGTAGCGCTCTTCGTACGCGCCGGGCGGGGGCGCCGCCGTCTGCGGCAGGACGGGTGAAGCGTGGCAGCGGGCCCAGAACTCGCTGGGCGTGAAGTCGCGCCGATCGACGAGCTCCTCGTCGCCGAAGCGGATGGTGAGGGGCACGATCTCGATGCCGAGTTCGGCGGCGAGGGACTCCGGGAGGTCAGAGGCGCTGTCGGTGACCACCCGGACCGTCATGGCGAGGGCAGGGTAGCGGGCGGTGGTCCGGCGCTCGGGTGATGGCGGGCGCCCGCCTCCACGCCGCGCTGACGGCGGCCCTTGCGGATGTGCCGCACCCACCACGTCGCCAGCACCAGCAGCGCGCCGACCGTCAACGCCACGCCGAAGCCGGAGAGGGTGGTCGCCTGCACCGTGAGCTCCGTCATCGGCGCCACCGGCAGGTCGCCCGTCGGCGTGAGAACCTGGACGGTGAGGGGGAAGGTGCCGTTCGAGCGGGCCTTGACAGCGACGCGTTGCTGGACCGTCTCGGTGTCGAGCGTGACGAGGATGTCGTTCTGGGGGAACGACAGCTTCGGGCTGTCGAGGTGGAGGCGAACCTGGATGGGTCGGTCCACGCGGCGATGGAGCGTGATCGGCAGCTCGGTCGTGCGACCGGCGAGTGTCACGCGCCGCTTGGGCACCGGGTCGACGGCGTCGGCCAACGTGTCCAGTTGGCCGTTGACGGCATCGAGGTACGCCTGTCGTCCCGCGCTCGTCAACGTGGCGGCGTTGGCGACGCGCAACTCCGC
>DASXAI010000361.1:0-1910 GCA_036406775.1 Acidimicrobiales bacterium | reverse complement strand
TTTACGGCGAGATCGCCTTCCCGCTCCAGATCACGGTGGCCCTCACCCGGCCCGGCGAAGACTTCACGGGCGGCGAGAACCTGTTCGTCGAGCAGCGGCCCCGGTCGCAATCCCGGGGGACTGCGGTGACGGTCCCGCTCGGCCACGGCGTCGTCTTCCCGACCCGGTACCAACCAGTAACCGAAACCAAGAACCACTACCAAGTGGCCGTCCGCCACGGCGTGAGCACGGTCCGGAGTGGCGAACGGGTGACGCTGGGCGTGATCTTCCACGACGCCCGCTAAAGGAATTCTCAGGGACTGCACATCCAACCCGCAGCCGTTTCGTGTGGACTGGACGGTCGTGGGCAACAGACCGTCGAAGGGATCGGCGCGCCGTCAGACCGTTTCTCGCAACGATCGCCGCCGTGCCGCGGTCGAGCAGCGCCGCGAAGCGGTGCGCCGCCAGGCCCGACGCGACGCCCAGCGCCGCCGGCGCCGCCGCGTCGGCATCCCCTTGGCCGTCGTCGTGGTGCTGCTCGCCGGCGGCGGGATCTTCGCCCTCGTCGAGCGGGGCGGCGGCGGCACGCCCAACTACGCCCTGACGTCGGCCCTGGCGCCCGCCAGCGACACCCCGTTCGCCATCTCCACGCCGCCGGCCGCCTATCACGTCGTCTACAAGGTGGACACGGCCAAGAGCGGCGAGAGCGGCCAGGACACGACCACCCAGGAGTACACCGTCCGCCGCCCGTTCGACGCCCACCTCGTCTCCAAGTCGGGCGCCCCGCCCGGCACCGACGAGCAGTGGTCGCTCGTGTGGAGCATGGGCAAGTACGGCCAGACGACCGCGGGCAGCTCACCGGAGGTCGGCCAGACGGCGCCGCAGGCCGCCCTGGGCGACATCCGCCTCGACGCCACGTTGGCCGACCTCGTGGCGGACGGGAAGTTCGAGGCCAAGGAGCGTCGGGTCGTGCTGGACCGGGAGTGCCAGGTGTACCGGACGGGGAGCGCGCTGGAGACGCTGAACGTCACCGCGGCCACGAAGACGGACTACGCCGACGCCTGCATCGACTCGAGCGGGCTCATGCTCGAGGAGGTCGTCGTCTCCTCCGGGCAACTGGCCGAGCGGTTGATCGCGACGTCGGTCGACGACCAGACCGTGCCGGGTGACGACGCCTTCACCATCACGGGTGACCCGACGCCGCTCGACCAGGGCGGGTCACAGCTCAGCCCGATCGACGCCGCCACGCCGCCAGCCGAGAGCTACTGGAGCCTGCCCACCCCGCCGGAGGGCTACACCCTCCAGGGCCGGTACCAGCTGCTGACGCCGGCCGACCAGAACAGCTCGTCGGACCCGTCGGCGTCAACCACGACGAGCTCGACGACGGCGCCTCCGGCCCCGGTGCCCAGCTACATCGACGTGTACGTCAACGGCGCCAACACGATCATCGTGCGCCAGGGCCCGACCGCGGGCGAGCCGCAGGACGACGGCACCGGCACCACGGTCGACGTCGGCAAGCTCGGCTCGGCGCCCCTGTCGGCGTCGCTCACCGGCAGCCGCTTGGTGGCCCACCCGGCCGTGCCTGCCTCCTGGTACGTCGAGCTCCAGGGCACCGTCCCGCGCGACGCGTTGAAGCAGGTCGCCACCCAGTTCACGAACTGACGCGGCCGCGCTTCCAGTACCCGCGGACGGTGCCGTGACGACGCGGCACGCCACGGGCCTCGAACAGGTGGCGGCGGATGCGCTGCACGTCCTCGGCCTCGGCCGCGACCCACAGCCGCGTGCCGTCGTCGATCTCGGTCTCGACGACGGCGGCCAGCAAGGCCCCGCCCGGCTCGGCACCGACGAGCCACTCGATCGTCGCCGCCGGGTGTGGCGGCAAGTCGACGCGGGCGTCGGCATGGCGGGCGGCGGCCAGCACGACCACGGTC
>DASXAI010000360.1:0-3904 GCA_036406775.1 Acidimicrobiales bacterium | reverse complement strand
CCCTGACGGCGGCCGTGGCCCTCGCTGCGGCCGGCTCCATCGGCGTCGGTGTGCTGTTGTTGATGGTCCAGACCGACCGCGGCTTCGCCCGGTGGGACAAGAGCTTCGGGCAATGGGGCGCCGATCACGCCACCGGGGCGTCGACGACCTTCCTTCGCGACGTCAGCCTCCTGGGCGGCACCACTGTCACCGTCGCGCTCGCCCTCGCGGTGGCGGTCGTCGAGATCGTCCGGACGCGCCGGCGCGCCATCCCGGGCTTCCTGGTGTGCGTCATCGGCGGCGTCACGATCCTGCTGAACGTGACGAAGGCTGTCGTCAGCCGCGACCGACCCACCATCCGGCAGCTCACCGGCTTTTCTGGCTCGTCGTTCCCGTCCGGCCACGCCGCCACCGCCGCCGCCAGCCTCGCCGCCCTCGCCCTCCTGCTCGGCCTGCGCCGGTCTCATCGGGCCAAAGCGGCGCTCAGCGGGCTGGCCGTCGGGCTCGCCGTCGCCGTGGCGTCGACGCGTGTCCTGCTGGGTGTGCACTGGTTCACCGACGTGCTGGCCGGCCTGGCCTTGGGCTGGGCGTGGTTCGCCATCTGCTCCATCGCCTTCGGCGGCCGCCTCCTGCGGTTCGGCGCCCCAGTCGAGGCGGCCGAGCGCGCCGAGGCGCTCGAGCTCCAAGACGTGTCGAAGTCGCGGTCGGGTTAGCCGGCGTCAGTCCACCGCGTCCGCCACCCACTTGCGCATGACCACGGTGGTGCCGACGCCGACGATGGAGTCCACGGTGAGCTCGTCCATCAGCCGCCGGGCGCCGGGCAGACCGAGGCCCAGGCCGCTGCCGGTGGAGTAGCCGTCGGCCAGCGCCTGATCGATGTCGGCGATCCCCGGCCCCCGGTCCTCGGCCGTGACCTCGATGCCGCGACGATCCCCGTGCTCGATCACCGTGATCGTCATCTCGCCCTGTCCGGCGTAGCTCGTGATGTTGCGCGCCACCTCCGAGATGGCAGTGGCGATCGTCGTGAGATCAGCGGTGGCGAAGCCGGCTGACTTCGCCAACCGTCGCCCGCTCCGCCGCGCCGCGACGATGTCGGCCTCCGTCGCGATGGCGTGCCGAACCGGCCGAGCAGCCATGGCGGCCGATTCTGACGCACGGTCGCGCCAGCGAGCGAAAGGCCGGACGCGAACCCCTTGCTACGGTGCGGGGGACGAGCTTCGCCGACGAGTACGCCGCCGCCCTCGGTCACCACATCGACCATCCCGGTGAGGCCGGCTTGAACGCCGCCTACGACCTCGGACGGCGCGCCCTGCGCGACGGCATCACGTTGATCGGGCTCGTCGCCATCCACCACGAGTCGCGGCTGCCGCTGCTCCACGACGCGGCGCGGCAGCTTCCCCACGCCGACGCCTTTCTGCGCGAGGCCCTCGGTGCCTACGAGATCACCGAACTCGGCTTCTGGGACGCCCAGCGGGCCGCGGCCGCCGAGCACGAACGGGTGGAGGTGCTGAGCCGCCTGAACGAGGCCCATCTCGCCGTCATGGCCGTGTCCGGCCTGACGGAGCGATTGACGGAGGTCTGCGAGCGGGCCATGGCGCTGGTCGCGGGGCGCCGGGCCCGCCTCGAGCTGCGGGGTGCCGGCCTCGGACGCGGTGCCGTCGTGGAGCGGGGAGAGGCGCCCGACGAGGACAGCGTGGTGCGAGTCGCGGTGCCGGCGCGTACCGGCATGGGCGTGCTCGACGTGTGGCCCGAGGCCGGCGCCCGTTTCGGCGATGTCGATCAGGCCGTCCTGCGCCAGTTCGCCCTCTTGGCCAGCGGCGCCATCGACGACGCCCGGCGCCTCGACCGTGAGCGGGCTGCGTCCATCGGCCTCCAGCGCAGTCTCCTGCCCGGCGCGCTGCCGAGCCTGCCGGGCCTCACCGCGGCGGCGCGGTACGTGGCGTCGGGCCGCGCCGACCAGGTCGGGGGCGACTGGTACGACCTCATCGACCTCGGCCCGGAGGGACAAGCGGTCTGCCTGGCCATCGTCGGCGACGTCATGGGCCACGGTTTGCGGGAGGCATCGCTGATGTCGGCGGTCCGCGTCGCCTTTCACGCCTACGCCATCGAGGACGAACCGGCCACCATCGTCGACCGCGTCGACCGCCTGCTGGCCCGGCTCGCTCCCGACCATCTCGCCACGGTGGTCGTCTGCCGCTTCGACTTGCGTCGCATGGGCCTCTCCGTCGTGAACGCGGGCCACCCGCCGCCGGTGCGGATCGACCCGGACGGCCGGGCATCCCTGGTGGAGGACGGCCGATCCCTGCCGCTCGGTGTGCGGACGAGCGAGTCCCGGGAGCGCAGCTCGCCGTTGCCCCTCGAGCCGGGCACGCGACTGCTCCTGTACACCGACGGCATCACCGAGCGCATCGACCGCGCCGGCGGCGACGGCGACGCCGCCCTCCTCGCCGCCGTCGCCGGGTTTCGCGGCTCGGTGCAGGAACTCTGTGACCACGTCCTGGAGACCCTCGTGCCCGCCGACCGTCCGTCGGCCGACGACACCTGCGTGCTCGCCGTCGAACTCACCACCGACTGAGCGCTCCCTGGCGGGCAGGACCTCGCCCACGAGATTCGCCCACGAGATTCTCGGCGTGGCTCGACATCTCGGCGTCGGAGTGCCCCGTTTTCGACGCCAACGACGCCGAGAACCCGTGAATCGCTCCGCCGGCAGGCAGACTCGAGAGCCGACACGACGCCCGCACGACAGGAGGATCACCGTGTGCCGCAACATCACCATCCTGCGAGGCCTGCAGCCGCCGGCCTCGCCCGAGGAGATCGAGGCGGCGGCCCGCCAGTACGTCCGCAAGGTGAGCGGCACCACCAAGGCCCCGGTGGGCGCCGAGGCCACCTTCGAGGCGGCGGTGGCGGCCGTCGCCGCCGCCACCACGACGCTGCTCGACCAGCTCCCGGCCCGACGCACGCCGCCCGCCACCGTGCCGCCGCTGCGGGCCCACGGCCGACCCTGACTTCTCCCCCGCAGAAAAGCTGCGTGGGTGGCTGTCAAGAAGTTTGCCGTGCTCGATAGGGTGGGCTCATGCTGATGCGATTTGACCCCTTCCGTGAGCTCGACCGGATGGCCCAGGACACCTGGAAGCCCTTCCGCGCCGGCCTCCCTCTCGACGCCTACCGCTCGGGCGACCACGTGGTGGTCCACGTGGACGTACCGGGTGTCGACCCCGCCTCGATCGACGTCACCGTCGAGCGCAACGTGCTCACGGTGAAGGCGGAGCGGTCCTGGACGCCCGCCGAGGGTGACGAGGTCCTCGTGGCCGAGCGCCGCCAGGGCGAGTTCACCCGGCGTGTGCGCCTGAGCGCCGCTGTCGACGGCGAGCACATCGAGGCCCGCTACGAGCACGGCGTGCTCACCCTGACGCTGCCCCTCGTGCAGCAGGCCAAGGCCCGCAAGGTCGAGGTGACCACCGGCGCCCCGGCGCCCGTGGAGCCCGCCACCGTCTGATCCCCCGCCATCTCCGGCTACGCCCGCCGGCGTAGCCGGGGATCCCACCACAGGGGCACGACCGTCCGGGCCGTCTGCCCCTACCGTTTTCCTGGTGGATACGAGCGATGGACCGGCGCCGCGCTGGTGGCCGCGCCGCCATCCCGAGTTGCTCGCCATCGCCGTCGCCGTCTTCCAGCTCGGCGTCTGCTACCTGGCCGGCCGCCATCAACCCGAGGCCCGCTCGATCGATGCTCTGGCCGTCGTGCTGCTCGTGGGCAGTGGCCTCGCCCTGGTGGCCCGCAGGCGCCATCCCGTCGCCGTCCTCGCCGTCACGGGCGGGGCGACGCTGCTGTACCACGCCCTCGACTACCCCAACGGGCCGTTCGTCCTCGCCCTGGCCATCGCCATCTTCGGCGCCGTCCGCTACGGCCATCGGGCCGCGGCGTG
>DASXAI010000359.1:0-5304 GCA_036406775.1 Acidimicrobiales bacterium | reverse complement strand
TGTGGAACGCTTCGACGGCGAAGTGCCAAGCGCGATAAAGGACCTCGTCACGTTGCCGGGCGTCGGCCGCAAGACGGCCAACGTAGTGCGCAGCGTGTGGTTCGATCTTCCCGGCCTGCCCGTGGACACGCACGTGACGCGTCTGTCGAAGCGGCTCGAACTGACAGAGCAGACCAACGCGGTGAAGATCGAGCACGACCTGAACGCCCTCGTACCGGCCAAGGAGCAAAACGCCCTCAGTCTCCGGCTAATCCTCCACGGCCGGCGGGTGTGCCTGGCACGGTCGCCACGCTGCGAGGATTGTGTTCTGGAAGACTTCTGCCCGTCGTCACGACTTCCTCATGGCCGGCGGCGCGGACGCTGATCCTTTCACTTGCGCCCGCGCGGCAGAGGAGTAACATGAGCACACCAACCAGGTTCCCGCCACCTGGTTTGAGGGCGATGCCGGGATCCGCCGCCTGGCGTCGCTGTGAGCGACGGCCCCGCGAGGGGCCGTCGCCGCATTTTCACACGTCCGTCGCTGCCGTGACCCCACGCACAGTGATGTTGGATTCACAGCAGATTCCGAGCCCGTTCCACGTTGCGGGCCGCATCCCGGGCGCTGGTCTCGGCCTGGTAGAGCGCCGTCACGACATCGTCGTGGTGGGTGCCCTCGTACCGCGCCGCCGCCGCCGCCAGGCGTTGTTCCAGCTCGCTGAGGGCGGTGGCCAGGGAGGACAGCTCGGCATCGTCATGTGACATTCCCGCAGCTTGGCAGCGCAGACGAGACAACTCGGCTCAGCGATTTACGCCCGCCAGTAGCCTCGCCCTCGAGATGTTGTCCCCCCTCGATCTGCGTGGCGCTGGCCTCGACGTCGCCGCCCGCCTGCCCCGGCCCGACGCCGGCGGCGACGAACCGGTGGCGGCCGTGCGCCAGATCCTCGCCGCCGTGCGGGACAAGGGCGACGTCGCCGTGCGCGAGTTCACGCTGCGCTTCGACGGCGTCGACCTCGACGACCTGCGCGTCGGGGCCGACGTTTGCGCCGCGGCCCTCGCTCGCATCGATGCCCCGCTCCGCCACGCCTTGCAGGCCGCTCACGACGCCATCGAGGCGTTCCACCGCACGCAGGTCCACCAACCCGACGTGTTCGAGCGCGATGGCATCCGCGTCGAGTCGCGCCTCGTGGCTGTGGACCGAGCCGGCTGCTACGTGCCTGGTGGCCGCGCCGTCTACCCGTCCACGGTGCTCATGACGGCGGTGCCCGCCCGTGTCGCCGGCGTCTCTCAGGTCGTGCTGGCCGTGCCACCCGACCACACCACCGGCCTGCCGCCCGACGTCACCCTCGCCGCGGCCGCCATCGCCGGCGTCGACGAGGTGTACCGGATCGGTGGCGCCCAGGCCGTCGCCGCACTCGCCTACGGCACTGAGACCGTCGGCCCGGTCGACGTCATCGTCGGGCCCGGCAACGTCTACGTGGCCATCGCCAAGCGGGAGGTGGCGGGGGAGGGCCGCGTCGGCGTGCCGTCGGCCTTCGCCGGCCCGAGCGAGGTGGTGGTCGTCGCCGACGGCCACAGCCCGGTGGACCTGGTCGCCGTCGACATCGTCGTGCAGGCCGAGCACGGCCCGGGCGGGCTGGCCTGGCTCGTCACGTGGGACGCGGCCGCACTGACGGCCGTCACGGCTGAAGTCGACCGCCTGGTCGCGGCCTCGCCCCGCCGGCGCGACCTCGAGGCGACGCTGCGCACCGGCGGCTACGCCGTGCTCGTCGACGGGCCGGAGCAGGCGATGGCCGTGGCCAACGCCATCGCGCCCGAACACCTCGAACTGATGAGCGCCGACGCCGAGGCCCTCGTGCCGTTGGTGCGCCACGCCGGTGCCGTCTTCTGCGGCCCGTGGTCGCCCGCAAGCCTCGGCGACTACCTCGCCGGACCCTCGCACGTGCTGCCCACGTTCGGGTCGGCTCGCTTCGGGCAGGCCCTCACGATCGCCGACTTCACCAAGCACGTGCACGTGGTGACGGCGACGGCGGGCGCCATCGACCGTCTCGGCCCCTACGTCGTCGCCCTGGCCGAGGCCGAAGGCCTCCCCGCCCACGCCGACAGCATCCGGCTGAGGTCGCACCGATGAAGCGCGTACCGGTCCGTGACGACCTCCATGCCCTCGAGGGCTATCACTCGCCGCAGGTGTCGGTGGCGGTCCGGCTCAACACCAACGAAGCACCCGCGCCGCCGCCCGCGGCGTTTCGGGATGCTCTGGCGGCGGAGCTGTCGCGTGTGGACTGGAACCGCTACCCAGACCGGGCCGCCACCGATCTGCGCGCCGCCATCGGTGCGCTGCACGGCGTCGGCGGTGAGCACGTCTTCGCCGCCAACGGGTCCAACGAGGTGCTGCAGACGCTCCTGCTCGCGTACGGCGGCCACGGCCGCACGGTGGCGACGTTCGAGCCCACGTACCAACTGCACAGTCACATCGCCCGGATCACCGGCGCCACCGTGGTCAGCGGTGAACGCCTCGACGACTTCCGTCTCGACCTCACCGAGGTCGAGCGCGTCACGGCGGCGACCGATCCGGCCGTGACCTTTCTCTGCTCGCCCAACAATCCCACCGGCATGGTCGAGCCGCCGGAAATCGTGCAGGCGGTGATGGCACTGGCACCCGGTCTCGTCGTGGTGGACGAGGCGTACGGCCAGTTCGCGCCGTGGTCGGCGCTCGATCTCGTCGACGACGACCATCCGCTCGTCGTCACGCGCACATACTCCAAGACGTGGTCGATGGCCGCGGCCCGGCTCGGCTATCTCGTCGGTCCCACGTGGCTCGTGGCCGAGCTCGAGAAG
This sequence comes from Acidimicrobiales bacterium, assembly GCA_036406775.1. Classification (GTDB taxonomy): domain Bacteria; phylum Actinomycetota; class Acidimicrobiia; order Acidimicrobiales; family Ilumatobacteraceae; genus DASXAI01. The sequence continues at coordinate 2,490 of DASXAI010000359.1, read as the reverse complement.
GTGGTGCTCCCGTACCACCTCGACGCGGCCAAGCAGGCGGCCGGGCGGATCGCGCTGCGGTTCGCGGACGAGATGGAGGAGCGGGTGAAGGCAGTCGTCCTCGAACGAGAGCGACTGGTGGCGGAGCTGGCGACCCTGCCGGTCCACACGTGGCCGTCGGGTGCCAACTTCATCCTGTTCCGGCCCGAGGGGCGCGAGGGGCGCGAGGTCTGGGAGGACCTCCTCGCCCGCGATGTCCTCGTACGCGACTGCTCCTCCTGGGATCGCCTCGACGGCTGCCTGCGGGTCACGATCGGGACTCCGGACGAAGATGACGCCTTCCTGGCCGCGCTCACCGAGGTGCTGACGTGACGAGGGCCGCCACCAACCGGCGCACCACCGGCGAGACCGATGTCGCCGTCACCCTCGACCTCGACGGCACCGGCCGCACCGAGATCGACACCGGCCTGCCGTTCTACGACCACATGCTCGATCAGCTCGGGCGCCATGGCGGCTTCGACCTCACCGTGAAGGCCTCCGGCGACCTGCACGTCGACTCCCACCACACGGTCGAGGACACCGCCATCGTGCTGGGCGAGACGTTCAGGCAGGCGCTGGGCGACAAGGCCGGCGTGCGCCGGTTCGCCAGTGGGCGATACCCGCTCGACGAGGCCCTCGTCGACGTTGCCCTCGATCTGTCGGGCCGGCCCTTCGTGGTGTGGGAGGTGCCGCTGCCCGAGGCCATCCCGCTCGGATCGCCGCCGTTCGATCCCAGCCTGGCCGAGCACGCCATCACGAGCTTTGCCACCGCCGCCCACATCACCCTGCACGTCACGCTGGTGCGGGGCCGCAACGTGCACCACATCGTCGAGGCGTCGTTCAAGGGACTGGCCCGGTGCCTGCGTGATGCCGTCCGCATCGAGGGCGATGGCGTCCCCTCCACGAAGGGAGTCCTGTGAGTAGCCCTATGTCAAGCGGCCTTCTCGAGGAGGCGTCGGTGGCCGCCGTGTCGGGTTGGGTCGTAGGGCGTGTGGTCTTGCCAACAGCGCCAGATGATGTGGATCCAGGTGCGGGCCAGGATGCGTTCGGCGTGGGCGTGGGTCTTGCCGTCGGCTCGGAGTTGTCGGTAGCGGGCTTCAGCCCAAGCGTTGGCTCGCCAGCTGTCGCCGGCGAAGTCGCAGATGGCGTCGCGCAGCTTCTTGTCACTGCTGAAGCGGAAGGTGACGGCTCGGTGTCGTCCACTGGCGCGGGTCGAGGGGGCCACGCCGGCGAGGCAGGCGAGCGATTCTGCGTCGGGGAACCGGGCCCGGCAGTCGCCGATCTCGGCGAGCAGAGTGGCGGCGCGCACGGTTGCGCAGCGGGGCAGCGACTGGAAGATGACGGCGTCGGGGTGGGCGTCGAGGAGTTCATCGAGGCGGGTGTCGAGCTCGTCGATCTGAGCGCGGAGTGCTCGGAGGATGGCGACGTAGGCGAGGGTGACGGTGCCTCGGGCGTCGCCTTCGTCGCCGAGCAGGCCGGTCGGGGCCTCCTTGAGGCGGCCATAGAGCTTGGCTGGGGTCTTTCGGCCGCAGTAGCCGTTGGCCCGAAGCCAGGAACCGAGCCGCTTGTCCGAGAGCCAGGCCGCTCGGGTGGCGGAGGGGAATCGTTCAAGGAAGCGCAGCGAGATCGGGCTGTCGATGTCTCGGAACAGGCCGACAGCGCCGGGGAAGACGATGCGCAAGTGGGCGCGCAGCTGGTTGGCGACGGCGACCCGGTTCTCGACGAGGTCCTTGCGGGCCCGCACATGGCTGCGCAGGGTCACCGTGGCTGGGGTGTCGGGTTCGAGACTGCGCCAGCGGTGCCCATCGGTACGCAGACAGTCGGCGAGCACGTAGGCGTCGGATCGGTCCGACTTGTTGCCCGAGGTGCCGTAGCGCTCCCGAAGCGCCTTGACCGACCGGCTTGTCACGACGACCACCTCGAGGGCTGCTTCGAGCAAGCCGTCAACGACGGGTCCATCGGGCCGCTCGATCGCCACGCGGCGTACACCGGCGTGTTCGAGCCGTCGAACCAGCTCCCCCAGCCCCGCTGCGCTGTTGTCGACGTCGAACTCGACGATGACCTGACCTCGACCATCAACGACGCACACGGCATGCGCGTCGGTGGCCCAGTCCACACCACCGAAGGCGTCGGTGGGATCATGCATGTCAGCCTCCTCGCTGTTGCACCAGTGGGGAAGCACCCGGTGGTCGCAGGACGTGTCTGCCGGTCGCTCACTGATCGGCGCTCTGGGGCGCTCAGCCCTATTGCCAGTCGGCACGTCCTGGGCCACCGGACCTCGCAGAACTCACAGTGGCAGTCGAGCTGCAAGCGCGCTTGGCGATGGCCCGGTGGGACCCAGGGGTGCGTCAGCAGCCTGACGGCTACCGACACACGGATGGTGGACCAGTGAGCGCGCCCCTGATCGCGGTGCTCGACTACGGCATCGGCAATCTGCGCTCGGCTCAGAAGGCGCTGCAGCGGGTCGGTGCC
>DASXAI010000358.1:0-2247 GCA_036406775.1 Acidimicrobiales bacterium | reverse complement strand
ACAGCATCCGGCCGCGTGAGCCGTCGGCGTTGCGGTCGTAGACGATCACGATCCTTCACCCCGCCGCCGGAGCACGATGTGCCAGCCCCCGCAGTCCAGGCAGTTCTGTGACTCGCGGTTCTGGTCGCTGCGGCCACCGTTGGTGGCCACCCGGATCTTGGCGCTCAGGATCTCCTCGTCGGCCTTGGCCTTGCTGGAGTAGCGGGTGAGTCGGGTGGTGGTGCAGGTGTTGGACTTGACCTTGGTCTTGCCGCCTTTGGCCATGTAGTACTGGTCTCCCGGTTGTCCACAGAACTGTCCACATATCCACAGCCGCCTAGCCGTGGAGCGTCTTCCACTGGCTGGTGTCGGGGACCGCTCCGGAGTCGGCCTCGGTGATCAGCGCGGCGATCTCGTCGGCGCCCATCGGGCCGCCCCAGATGTGGGCGGACACGTCGAGCCAGCGGTGCTCGGGGTCGCAGACCGGCCCCTCGGTGCCGACCGGGCCGCCGTGCACGAGCCAGTCGGCTCGGCCCTTGGGCATCGACACGGTGTCGCTCGCGGCCACGACCACGACGGGGCGGCCGAACACCGGCCCGCCGAGCAGCGGCACCCGGACGGTGCGCATGCCCTTGACGAAGTACTTGCGGCCGTTGAGGCGGCCCACCGGCCCCTCGGGCTCGCCGAGCAGCCAGGCCACGTCGTCGTGGCTGACGCGCTCGTTCCAGGCCGTGACGAATTCGTCGGTCAAGGTCGGCCAGGCGGTGAACCAGGTCTTGCTGACGACCGGACGCCAGCTGGCGATCAAGCCCCGCGTGGGGCGGGGGCTCACCGGGTCACCCGCGCGGGTGAGTCCGTAACCACAACTCGCGAGGTCTCGTTGGAATGTGCAGACACGTCGTCGGTCATCCCCTTAGATTAGCCGCTCTGATGACGGCTTGTCAACTTTTTCTGCGCAGGAATCGGGGGCCGCGACCTATTGATCACGGCCCCCGGTCACCGGTCGGTCAGCTCACGAAGCGGCGGATCCGCAGCTTCGGGTTCTGGATGACCGCCAGCTTCCACGGCATCGGCCCGCTGAACAGCACGCCGTCCTCCGGGTGCTCCCAGAGCCACAGGCCTTCCTCGCCTTCCCCCTCGGCGCGGGACAGCGTGAGTCCGTCCGGCCCGTCGAACTCGTCGACTGTCGCCGGGGGCGCCTCCGGGTCCGGCGCGTACTCGTCGCCGACGTATAGGAAGCCGTCGTTGCGGCTGGTCGCCTCACCGGCCGACGCCTCGATCGTGACCGGCGTCAGGTTCGGCACCGGCACCTCGCGCTCCTCGGTGAGCACCCAGGCGCGGCCGTCGCCGATGAACGTCAGTAGCTCGTCCCAGGCGATCGGGCCGTACTTCGGCTTGCCGGTGGTGTACCAGAGGCCGTTGTCGGCCCGGAACGCCACGTAGGTGTAGGTCATCTCGTCCGCGAGCACCAGGCTGGAGCGCCGGAACGTGTGCTCGAACTTGATCACGGTGCCGATCTCCGGCTCGCCGCCGAAGCGCTCGATGCGCGCGGCCATGTCCCGGAACTGGGTCAGCATGACCTCGATGGTGCGGCGCATCGCCGCCAGGTTCTCCATGGTGGGCTTGCTCCTCGTGGTGTTGTCGTGCGGAACGGTGGCGGCCTGGTCGCCGAAGTCGATGGCGACCAGGCCGGTCTTGCGGGCGGCACGCACCAGATCGGCCATGCCGTAGTGGTTGAACTGGAAAGCGCGGAACAGGTCTGCCTCGTCACGCGGCTCGGGGGTCGCCGAGGCGATGAACGCCCGCCCCGGGTTCATGGCCTTACTGGTCAGCACCTGGAACAGGCCGAAGCTGTCTGGTGTGGCCGGATCGTGGCTGGCGAACAGCTCGGCGGCCTCGTCCTTCAGCACGACGATCGGGGCGTGGTCGTCGTCGCCGGTGTCGAAGTCGTTGTCGACCTCGACGAGCGGGCTGCACCGGCTGCCCATGCAGTAGCCGTACTCGCCGACGTGGGGGCACCAGCCGTAGCCGCCGTCATCCTCGGCGTACTCGTCGATGCCGTCGACATCGACCGGGGTCTCACCGTCGCCCATGTAGGGCAGTCCGGCGGGCCCGTGGTCGCCCATTGCGTCGCCCACGGCTACCACACCCTCGCGGCGCCCGCGCGGACCCGGCGCTGCCGGTCGGCGTAGGCGATGTCGTCACGGCAGTGGTCGTCGAAGTTCGGCGAGTCGAAACCGGGCTCGGTCCAGCCCAGCACAGCCAGCA
>DASXAI010000357.1:0-9033 GCA_036406775.1 Acidimicrobiales bacterium | reverse complement strand
GAGCGCAGTGAGCCTGCGCCGGCCGACCGAGCGACCGCCAGGGAGCCGGCCGGCGATGGGGTTCGGGGGCGCAGCCCCCGACACGAAACGGGCGCGAACGGTCACGAGCGCGCTGGGAGCGCCGGGGACCGCAGGGCTAGCGTCGGGCCCGTGTCCCGTTGGTCCCCGATCCGCCGCGCGGCGGTCGTCGCGGGCATCGGAGGCCTGGTCGTCCTGGCCGCCGGGTGCGCCAAGGACGCCCCCCAGGACACGTTCCAGCCGGCCGGCACCAACGCCCAGAAGATCCAGAACCTGCAGGTGCCGGTGTTCATCATCGCCGGCGTCGTCGGCGTGCTGGTCATCCTGATCACCGCCTTCATCATGTGGCGGTTCCGACGCCGGCGCGGCCACGAGGGCGACGTCCCCAAGCAGATCCATGGCGCCCCGAGGCTCGAGGTGATGTGGACGATCCTGCCGGGCATCCTGCTGGCCGTCATCGCCGTCTTCACCATCAACACGATCTTCAAGCTGGCCAAGACGCACGAGGACGCCTTGAAGGTCACGGTCATCGGCCAGCAGTGGTGGTGGGAGTTCCAGTACCCGGACGTGAAGAGCCCGTCGGGCGTGCCCATCGTGACGGCCAACGAGATGGTGATCCCGGTGCACCGCAACGTCGCGCTGTCGATCACGTCGCGCGACGTCATCCACTCGTTCTGGATCCCGCGCCTCAACGGCAAGAAGGACGCCGTACCGGGCCGCGTCCATCCGCTCACCCTCGAGGCCAACGACACAGGCGAGTTCTACGGGCAGTGCACCGAGTTCTGCGGCCTGTCCCACGCCAACATGCGAATGCGCGTCATCGCCCTGCCCGAGGACCAGTACAACGCGTGGGTGCAGAACCAGTTCAATCTGGTGTCCGAGCCCACCGATCCCACGGCCCAGGCGGGCGAGACCATCTTCAAGAGCCAGTGCGTCCGGTGCCACACGATCAACGGCCTGAAGGACGCCCAGGGCCAGCTGTTGGTGTCGCAGGCCAACACGCAGTTGGTCTCCGGGGCCGCCCCGAACCTCACGCACCTCATGAGCCGCGCGACCTTCGCCGGGTCCGCCCTCGATCTCAAGATCCCGGGGTGCACCGGCAACGAGACGGCCGACTTGCCCACCGGCACACCTGTGAACTGTCTGAACGTCGTCGCGCTCGCGCGGTGGCTCCGCAACCCACCGGGCGTCTTACCCATGGACGCCACCCAGAACGCCGAGGGCCTGTACCGCGGCATGCCCAACCTGGGTCTCTCCGAGACCCAGATCGGTCAGATCATCGCGTACCTGTCGACCCTCAAGTAGTGCCCTAGAGGAACGCTGATGGCCATCATCGAGCAACCGCCGAGGACGCTGGAGCTGCCCCCCGCCGGGGTCGCGGCGCCGCGCCAGGCCCTCGGCATCTTCCGCCGTCCCAGCGCGACCACGGGGTGGAAGAGCTGGGCCTTCACGGTCGACCACAAGAAGATCGGCTTGATGTACGGCTTCACCGCCTTCGCCTTCTTCATCATCGGCGGGTGCGAGGCCCTGCTCATCCGATTGCAGCTGGCCCGGCCCAACGGGTCGATCCTGTCAGCGGGCACCTACAACGAGATGTTCACCATGCACGGCACGACGATGATCTTCCTCTTCGTCATGCCGATGGTCGCGGCGTTGGCGAACTACATCGTCCCATTGCAGATCGGCGCCCGCGACGTGGCCTTCCCACGGATGAACGCGCTGGGGTTCTGGACCTTCCTGATGGGCGGGCTCTTCCTCTATCTGAGCCCCTTGCTCGGCGGCTCGCCCGACTGCGGCTGGTTCTGCTACTCGCCCAACAGCGGGCCGGTCTTCTCCCCCACCCACGGCGTCGACTTCTGGCTGCTTGCTCTCCAGATCACTGGCATCGCCTCGCTGACGAGCGCCGTCAACCTGATCGTCACCATCCTGAACATGCGCGCCCCGGGCATGACGCTCATGAAGATGCCGGTGTTCACGTGGATGGTGATGGTCGTCCAGTTCCTCCTGGTGTTCGCCATCCCGGTGATCACCGTGGCCCTCTTCCTCCTCGGCTTCCAGCGCCTGTTCGGCGCCACCTTCTTCGACGTGAGCGCGGGTGCCGACCCGTTGCTGTGGCAGAACCTCTTCTGGATATTCGGCCACCCCGAGGTCTACATCCTGATCCTCGGGTCGTTCGGCATCGTGTCCGAGGTGCTGCCCGTCTTCTCGCGCAAGCCATTGTTCGGCTATCCGTTCGTCGTCTTCTCCGGCGCCGCCATCGGCTTCATGGGCTGGGGGGTGTGGGCCCACCACATGTTCGCCTCGGGCATCGGGCCGATCTCCGTGGCCGTGTTCTCCGCCACCACCATGTTCATCGCCGTCCCCACCGGCGTGAAGATCATCAACTGGCTGGCCACGATGTGGGGCGGCAGCCTGGAGTTCACGACCTCGATGTGCTTCGCCATCGGCCTCATCATCGAGTTCACGATCGGCGGCCTGTCGGGCGTCACCCACTCGGTCTCGCCTTCCGACACCCAACAGACCGACACCTACTACATCGTCGCCCACTTCCACTACGTGCTCTTCGGCGGGGCGGTCCTCGGCTTCTTCGCCGGCTTCTACTACTGGTGGCCCAAGATCTTCGGCCGGATGTTGAGCGAGCGGCTCGGCAAGTGGAACTTCTGGCTGATGATCATCGGCTTGAACCTCACCTTCGGGCCGATGCACGTCCTCGGCCTGCAGGGCCAGGCCCGGCGCACCTACCTGTACCCGGCCAACCAGGGCTTCGAGTTCTGGAACTTCGTGGCGACGGTGGGAGCCTTCATCATCGCCCTCGGCGTGCTGGTGTTCGTCGTCAACGCCTACCGGAGCCTCCGGGGTCCGAAGAACGCCCCGCTCGACCCGTGGGACGCTCGGAGCTACGAGTGGATGACGACGAGTCCGCCCAAGGAGCACAACTTCGACGCCGTCCCGGTGGTCCACACCATCGACGAGTTCTTCCACCGAAAGTACGTCGAGGACGAAGAGACGGGCACCCTCAAGAAGGTGGCCACGGTCGAAGACCTCCTGGCCGAGCAGGAACGCAACGCCGACCATCACATCCACATGCCTTCGCCGTCCTACTGGCCGCTGGTCGTGGCCTTCGGGCTGCCGGTGATCGCTACCGGGCTGATCTACAACCACGTGATCTCCGTCATCGGCGGCATCATCATCTTGCTGGGCGTGTACGGCTGGGTGCAGGAACCGTCGGTGGCCGGGGGCGAGGACGAGGATCCCCCTGCCAGCGAGAGCAAGGAGCTGGCCACCGTTGGCTGACGTCACCCTCACCCCCGACGCCGCGCTGGAGACGCCGCACGACTTCGCCCCCGAGGAGGGCGAGCACCTCCACACGTCCACCGGCTTGTCCAACAACAAGCTGGCGATGTGGCTGTTCCTGGGGTCGGAGTGCCTGCTCTTCGGTGGGCTGATCTCCACCTACATGCTGTACCGCGGCCGTACCCAGTCAGGCCCCCGGCCGGAGACGGTGTACGACATCCCGTTCACATCGGTGAGCTCGTTCGTGCTGCTGATGAGCTCGCTCACGATGGTGCTGGCCGTCTCGGCGGCCCACCGGGGCGAGCTCGAACGGACCCGGCTGTGGCTCACTGCCACCGCCCTCCTGGGCGCCACCTTCGTCGGCGGCCAGGTGTACGAGTTCACCGCCTTCTACCGGGAAGGCCTCGGCTTCACCACGAACCTGTTCGGGTCCAGCTTCTACACGCTCACCGGGTTCCACGGTGCCCACGTCACCATCGGCATCATCATGCTGATGTCGCTCGTGTGGATCACGCTCCGGGGCTCCATCTCGGGTAATCGGGCCGAGGTCGTGGAGATCATCGGGCTGTACTGGCACTTCGTCGACATCGTGTGGATCGTGATCTTCACCCTGGTGTACTTGATCCCGTCATGAGCGAGCGAAGCGAGCTCATCAAAGACACGGTGCATTTGTCGCCGCGAGGCGGCGACGTGCTCACTGGCGGCCCGAAGTCGAACGGCGCTGCAGCCTGTGCTCGGGTGTGGAGGAGCCGCCAGTGAGCACAGTCGAGCCCGCCGTCGAATCGACCGAACCGGTCGAACCGGAGATCGACCACGACTCGGCCCACGAGGCCGAGCACCCGCGCGACGTCCTTTACATCAAGGTGGCGGCGGCCCTGTTCGTGCTCACGGGGCTCGAGGTCTACACGAGCTACGCCCACTGGCTGGGCGGGGCGTTCCTGCCGATCCTCCTCGGCCTGATGGCCATCAAGTTCGTGCTCGTGGTGCTGTTCTTCATGCACCTCAAGTTCGACGCCAAGATCTTCGGCCGGCTCTTCTGGGCCGGCTTCTTCCTCGCCGTCGCGGTGTACTCCGTCGCGCTGGCGACGTTCCACTTCTTCGCGAGCTAGCCAGGGGAGGTGGCCGCATGCTGGCCGCCGTCACCGATCCGAACGTCTGGAGGTTCCGGGCTCACCCAGAGGTCTGGGTCCTCGTCGCGTCGCTCGTCGGGTGCTACGTGTACGCCGTCCGCGCCATCGGCCCCCGCTTCGTCGGGCGGGGCCAGCGCGCCGTCACCGGCAAACAGATCGTCTGCTTCGCCGCCGGCATCACGCTCCTGTGGGCCGCCTCCGACTGGCCGATCCACGACATCGGCGAGAACAACCTCTACAGCGTCCACATGCTGCAGCACATGATCCTGTCGTACTTCGCACCGCCGCTGCTGCTGCTGGCCATGCCCGAGTGGTTGATGCGGCTGATCGTGGGCGACGGCAAGGTGTACGCCGCGGTGCGCTGGCTGACGAAGCCCGTCACCGCGGCCGTCATCTTCAACCTCGTCATCATGGTGGTCCACATCCCGACGCTGGTGAACTCGGCCGTGTCGAACGGACCCCTCCATTACTCGCTGCACCTCGTGCTCGTGCTGGCCTCGCTGCTCATGTGGATGCCGGTGTGCGGCCCGCTCCCGGAAGTGCGCATCGGCCCCGGGGCCAAGATCCTCTACCTGTTCGCCCAGTCGTTCGTGCCCACCGTGCCCGCCGCCTGGCTCATCTTTGCCGACGGCGTCGTGTACAAGGCCTACGACCACCTCCCGCGGGTCTTCGGCATCTCGGTGGTCGACGACCAGCAGATCGCCGGCTTGCTCATGAAGATCGGCGGGTCGGTGTTCCTGTGGACGCTGTGCACGGTCCTGTTCTTCAACCGGTTCATGCGCAACTGGGAGCAGGAGAACGCCTACGGCCGGCGCCGCATCCCCGACGTCGAGATCATCGGCCACGACGAGGAGCCCCTCACCTACGACCAGGTCGAGGAGGAGTTCGAGCGCGTCCCGCCCGCGCCCGAACCCCCTTCTGCGTCGATGTGACGGTTCTCGACAACTGTTGTCGATTTCCGTCACATCGAGGGGGAGAGGGCCGACTCAGCCGCGCTTGACCCGGCCGTGGAGGGCGGCGAGGGCGAGACCCACCGACACGACGCCGACACCGACGACGGCCAGCAGGGCCCAGCCGAGGTCCGACCACACCCATCCCTCGGTGACGAGCGAACGCAGCCCTTGCAACAGGTAGGTCACCGGGTTGACGGTGGCCACGGCCGACAGCCAGCCGCTGAGGGCATCCTTCGGCAGGAACGACGTCGTGAGGAAGGCGAACGGGAAGAAGATCAGGAAGCTCGACGCCACGGCCCCGGGGCTCCCGGTCTTGAGGGCGATGGCGTACGGGAAGCCCGTGAACACCAGGCCCCACAAGCCGGCGATCAGGAGGAAGGCCACGACGCCGAGCACGCCCGTCTCGAAGCGCACACCGGTCGCGAAGCCGAGGGCCAGCACCGGCACTGACAGGCTGATCACGAGCACGATGTCGGCCACCATCAGCCCGAGCAGCAGCGCCAGCCGCTTGATGGGCGTCATGAGGAGACGGTCGAAGTAACCGTCCTGGATGTCGGTCACCAGCGCGCCGGCCTGGCTGACGCCCGTGACGGCGAAGATGATGGCCACGGGCAACTGGAACGCCTTGAAGTCGGGCACGGCGCCAGAGCGCTCGGCGAACGACCCGAGGGCGCCGACGTTCACAACGTAGAAGAACACCGGCACGATGAGCGCCGGCACGATCGCCTCGGGCTCACGGGGCAGGCGGCGAATGGCGCGCCCGGCGACCGACAGCAGGTCGGCGGTGAAGCCGGCCTTGCGGGCGCGGATCTGGCTCGACGATGCGGCCGGCCCCGTGGTGACGCTGGCGGTGGTCGCCGTGATCATCGCTCGTTCTCCTGGATGTGGGCCCCCGTGAGCTGGAGGAACACGTCGTCGAGGGTGGGCGTGCGCAGCGTCAGGTTGCGGACCTTGATGCCGGCCTTCGACAGGGCCACCGCGACAGGGCTCACGGCGGCGGCGCCGTCGCTGGTGCGGGCCAGCAGCTCGTGGCCGGCCGTGCCCACCGACTCGATGACGTCGAGTTCTTCGATCACGGCGGCTGCCGTCGCGCCGTCGCCCTCGACCTCCACGACGACGAGATCGGTGCCGACCCGGCGCTTCAGTTCCTCGGGCGTGCCCTCGGCGACGATGCGGCCGTCGTTGATGATGCCGACCCGGTCGGCGAGCTGATCGGCCTCCTCGAGGTACTGGGTCGTGAGGAAGATGGTCATGTCGAGTTCCGCGTTGAGCCGGCGCACCTCCTCCCACACCTTGGCCCGGCTGATCGGGTCGAGCCCGGTGGTGGGCTCGTCGAGGAACAAGACGTCGGGGTTGTGGACGAGGGCGGCAGCCAGGTCGAGACGGCGTTTCATGCCGCCCGAGTAGGTGCCGATGCGGTCGTCGAGCGCCTCGCCGATGTCGACCAGCGAGCTGAGGTCGTCCAGCCGCTGCTCGACCTCCTTCGGGCGCAGGCCGTAGAGCCGCCCCTGGAGCCGGAGCAGCTCGCGGCCGGTCTGCTTGTCGTCGAGGGCGGCGTCCTGGAGAGCCACGCCGATGCGCAGCCGAACGCCCTGGGGGTCGGTGGCGACGTCGTGGCCGGCCACGGCGGCCCGGCCCGCGGTCGGGAGAAGCAGCGTGCAGAGCATGCGTACCGTCGTCGACTTGCCGGCGCCGTTGGGGCCCAGGAACCCGTAGATCTCGCCGGGTGCCACCTCCAGGTCGACGCCCGCCACCGCCAGGTTGTCACCGAATCGACGTTCGAGGCCCTCCGTGAGGACGGCTGCTGTCATGAGAGCGAGTCCTTTCTCATACGGTTCCGACGACGCCCGGGCGCGGAACTCATTGTCGCGGCGTATCCAGCTCCCGAGTCACGACTCATTGACGTAGCGTGCCCGAACGATCCGACAGTGGTCACAGGGGGTGAGCCATGGGCGATGACTGCGTGTCCGAGACCCCGGCCGAGGTCGACATCCGCAAGGATCCCCGCCCGCCCGAAGCCGATCCCACCCTCGGCATCGCCGTCACCTTGCCGCCGGCCGCCGCGAATGCGACGCACCGGCTGGTCACGATGGGCGACAGCATCAGCCACGGCTTCATGAGCGGCGCCGTGTTCCGCACCGAGGTGTCGTGGCCCGCCATCGTGGCCTACGAGCTGGGCCTGCGCCTGGCCGCGCCCACTGACGACCCGGCCCCGCCGAACGTGTTCCGCTACCCCGTCTACGAGCCACCGAACGGGGCGGGCGGCATCCCCTTCGACATCGAGCGGCTCCTGCGCGCCCTCCAGAGTCGATACGGCGACAAGGTGGGATTCACCGAGCTGTTCCGGGCCGCCTGGTTCGCGTGCCGTTACTGCGACGGCATCGAAGACTTCTGGGAGCGCGAGGCCGACGCCCGCGTGCCGATGCTGCGGGCCACGCCGCACAACCTTTCGGTCTACGGCTGGGACGTCCGTGACCTTCTGAGCACCAGCTACGACATGATGGTGAAGGCGATCGGCGCCAGTCCGGCCCGTGACAACCGGCTGCCGTGGCGCCAGATCGTGGAAGCGGACACGGCCCGGGCCGGCGTCCGCGTCCTCGGTCCCGCCAACGCCGAACACGGGACGCAGACCGCGGTCGAGGCGGCCGAGGCCCTCGGGAACGACGGTGGCATCGAGACGCTCGTCGTGATGATCGGCGCCAACAACGCGCTGGCCAGCATGCTGAAGCTGAAGCTGTGCTGGAGCGGCGACGACTTCGCCGACTGCGCCCAGAAGAGCAAGTACACGGTGTGGCGGCCGTCGCACTTCGCCCACGAGTGGGCTGAGCTCGTGAGCCGGCTGCGCGCCATCAAGGCCCGTCACGTGATCGTGGCGACGGTTCCCTCGGTGACCATCGCGCCCATCGCCCGAGGCCTCCCCGCGAAGCTGGCTCACGGTTCGCGCTACTTCTCGTACTACACCCGCCCGTGGATCGACGCCGAGCACTTCGAGCCCCGATTCGACGCCCACGTGACCGGCGACGAGGCCCGCGCCGTCGACTCGGCCATCGACGCCTACAACGCCACCATCATCGAGTCCGTGCGGGCGGCGCGCACCGCGGGCCTCGACTGGTACCTGTTCGAGCTCGGCGGCCTGCTCGACAGCCTGGCCAGCAAGCGGTACCTGACCGACCCGGCGGCCCGGCCGTCGTGGTGGCAGGAGTACGAGCTGCCGCCGGCGCTCCAGGCGCTCGATCCGGTGCCCAACACCCGGTTCTTCCGGTCAGGGCCCGAGGGACGGGTCGACGGCGGCCTCTTCTCGCTCGACGGCGTGCACCCCACCACCATCGGCTACGGGATCGTGGCCCAGGAGGTGATCCGCGTCATGCAGCAGGCCGGCGTCACCTTCCGGACGCCCACCGGGACCGACCGCACGGGCGACGTCGCCGTCGACTGGCACCGCCTCCTCGCCACCGACACGCTCATCTCGACGCCGCCGGTCCTCCTCGACGACGGTCTCGGGCTGCTCGGCTGGCTCGACGAACGCCTCGACTGGGTCCACCGCCTCGCCGGTCGGTAGGAGAGGGCGGGTCAGCGTGACGTGAGGGCGCCCGCTCGCAGGGCCTGGAGGCCGGCGTCGACGATGGCGGCCACGTACT
>DASXAI010000356.1:0-3151 GCA_036406775.1 Acidimicrobiales bacterium | reverse complement strand
ACACCGATGGGTACGACAACATCTGTCGCCGGGCGCCTCAGCCGCCCGGCTTGTCCGTGGTGCTGCACGTGCTCCGACAATCGAACGAGGGCACAATCCGGCGCTGGGTACGCGATCCGGACGGCCAGGTCATCGAGATCGAGCCGCCAAGCGAGCTACCGGGGTCGAAGGTCGTCGTCCTACAGCCTTCTTGAGCCGTACCTCGTCGAGTCCGGGCCGCGCCCGAACAGCAGCGCCGGGCCGTCAGAACCGGTGAAAGGCCAGCGCCCGCCCACAGCGCGGCGCGGCGATGGCGATCGACAGCTCGACGACCGACGCGACGGAGCAAGAGTGATGGCTCCGCTGATGGGATCTCAACTGGCGCGCCTGGCCGGGCCCGTCGCGGCGGCAGCCGTCCTGGGCGGCATCTCGGGTGTTGTGGTGGGTCAGGGCGTCGGAGCGATCCGACGGGCGACCGACACGCTGTACGCGCCGGGGCGGGCGAGGAGGATGGGGTCGTCGGTGACCCGGATGCCGTCGGTGACTCGGGTCGGGTCGAACACGAGCACATCGCCGTGGCCCTCACGGTCAAACGCCAGGCCGCTCAGCTCCAGCCGCCCGAGTTCGACCACTGTTCGACCTTCTGGCCACACCGCGGTGGGATCGTCGACCGGATCCTCGTCGTCGGCCACCTCCAGGGTGAGGTGGAAGTCCACCGGTGCCCGGTCGAATCTCTCGCTCAGTTCGTCGCGGAGGTAGTCCGGCGAACGACGGGCGGCCTCGTCGTCGCTGAGGTCGGCCTCGTCTGTCTGGGGGACGAAGTGGTAGCGGCCATGGCGTACGCGGCCGTCAGCCGCCTCGAATCGGTAGGCGTGGAGGCTGTGATAGGTGAGCGAGGCGTAGCTGGCGGGAATGGGATGCGTGATGGCCGCGTTCACCGCCGTCATCGCTTCGGGGTGGGCGGCCAGATAGGCACCGACTCGAGTCAGATCAGGCTGGCCTGTGCTCGGGTCGATTCGACGAGCCTCGTTGAAGGCCAGGAGATCCTCGGGGGTGCGGGCGAAGAAGGCCGGCAGCGACAGGGCAACCACGTCTGTAGTGCTCGCGTCGGGGAGGTAGAACTTCACTGCCATCCCGCGGCCGTCACGAGCCGCGTCGGGCGCCTCGGGATCGCCGCTGCCGTTGGAGAACCGGACGTGAGCCCGCACCGCTGGACCCGCCAGGTGCGCCGCCCGGCTGACGGCAGAGGCCTGTGGTGTGGGCGTGAACGTGGCGGCGCACAACACGCCTTTGGCGTGGGCGGCCCGGTAACCGGGATGCACGCCGTAGGCCGCCTGGAGCGAATCGACCAAACGCGTCGAAAGGTCGTCGCTGCCCATCGGTCGGTACCCTAGAACTCAACCCCAACGCTGGCCCGCTGGCCGCTTCGACGTCCGCAAAGGCCCTGCTCTTATCGGACCGCGGGCCCAGCGCCGCGCCCGTCGGGGTGACGGCGGTCAGTTGGTCCAACTCGGCGCCCGGCCCGCTGCGCATGGCGGTTCCTCTACACAGGTGCTCGACATTCTCCGTGTGACAGCAGTCATGGCATGACTGTGATGGAGATCACGGACGAGCTGGAGCCGGGGGCGCACGCTGCGGGCAGTCGTCACGGAGGTTCCCCATGTTCATCAGGCACAACGCGGTAGCCGACGATCTCGCGCAGGTCACCCTGTTCGGTGGCTGCACCCGCAAGGAGTTGCGGGAGCTCGCGTCGATCAGCACCGGAGTCGACATTCACGCCGGGCAGGTCATGTGCCAGGAAGGACACGTGGGCAGCGAGTTCTTCGTCGTGGCCGCGGGCCACGCGACCGTGACGATCGCCGGTGACTGCGTCGCGACGATCGGCCCAGGCGAGTTTTTCGGCGAGATGGCCCTTCTCGACGGCGGCCGGCGCGGCGCCACCGTCACCGCCACCACCGACATGCACGTGCTGGTGATGTCGCGCCACGAGTTCGTGATACTGCTGGCCGACGTCCCCAGGGTGTCGCGGCGGATGCTCGAGGCGCTCAGCTCTCGCCTGCGCACCGCCGACATGCAACTCCGTGCCCACCAAGTTGGTGTGTGAGACAGAGGCGACAGCGCCACGTCGGATCTTCTCGAGGCGTGGTTCCAGCACGCCCGGCCCGACCTGTCACCGAAGACGGCGCGCGAGTCGCGTGGGTACATGGACCGCGATCTTGTGTTCAGCCTCGGCGCGTTGCGCGTTGATCGGCGACGGGCCGATCGCATTGACGCGTACCACCGAAGGCTCCGCACGAGCGGCGGAAAGGATGGTGGCCCGCTGCCGCCGGGCACGATCCGGCGGATCCACGGCATAGTGCGGCGTGCGCTGCAGCCGGGCGTCCGTTGGGGATGGCTCCATGCCAACGGGCGGAAGACGTTGCCGTTGTTGGAGACGTATCCCGACAACGTGATGTTCGAGACCGACTACCGCCACCCCACCAGCACGTCGCCGGGCCCGGCCTCCCGAGATCACCCGCAAGGTGATGCACGGCAAGGCTGCGGCCGTGTACGGGCTCGACCGCTGAGCCTCCCCGCCCGTTTCACGCTTGTTTGGCGTCGTCAGACGACGTTGCGCAAGCGTGAAACGGTCACGGAGAATTACCGCTCAGCTCGGCCCGCCCGGCGTGAGCTGCGGAGCGTCGCTCACGCCGTAGTACAGCACCAGGTAGGCGAGGATCTGGTCGATGTGCGGCTGGAGGTCGGGCAGGTACGTCACGACGGCTCGCCGGACGGCGGCGGAGAAGTCGACGTAGCGGGCCGCCTTGTCGCGCACGAACGGCTCCAGCGTCTTGATCAGCTCGTAGTTACTCTGGATGTCGAGCGTCTGGAGGGCCTGATCGAGCGGCGCGGCCTGCTGCCCGGCCACCGGGCCGAGCACTCGGCTCACGTACGTGACCCGGTGCAGGATGCGCCACGCCGCCGGCCGCTTGGCGTCCTGGCGGGCCTGGCGGAGCGCCGCCGCTGCCGGGTCGTTGCTCTGGGCCAGCCAGATCGGGTCCACGACCTGGTTGAAGAACACGTCATGGTGGTCCGGCTTCGGTGACAGGTAGAAGGTCATGTATCGGTAGGCGTCGACCTTTCCGGCTTGGAGCTTGCGCGTGCCGGTGCCGTCGACCAGGGAGATGTCCTG
>DASXAI010000355.1:0-5911 GCA_036406775.1 Acidimicrobiales bacterium | reverse complement strand
GGCGATGCGTCACGACGCCGCCTACGCCGCGGCCGAGGTCGCCGTCTTCGTCCGCCACCTCGCCCTCGGGCTCGGCGGCCACCAGGTCGCCACCGTCGGTGCCGTCACCGTCACTCCCAACCTCGTCAACGTCGTGGCGGCCACGGCCACCATCACCGTCGATCTGCGCAACACCGACGAGTCGACGCTGCGGGAAGCCGAGCGCCGCCTGGCGGAACACTGCACCGCCCTCGAAGCGGCCGAAGGCGTCTCCATCAGCCGCCGTGTCCTCGCCCGGTTCGAGCCGGTGGCGTTCGATCCGGATGTGATCCGCCTGGTGGAAGCCACGGCCCGGCGGCTCGGGCACACCACGAAGCGACTGCCCGCCGGCGCCGGTCACGACGCCCAGATGCTGGCGCGCGTCAGCCCGGCCGGGATGGTCTTCACCCCGAGCGCCAAGGGCATCAGCCACAACCCCGCCGAGCACACCGACCCCGCCGATCTGGGCGCCGGCGCGGATGTGCTCCTCCAGGTGTTGCTCGCTCTGGCCGGCTAAGGAACACGCGAGGTTGCGGCAACATCGCCGTCACGAAGCCTGCTACTACGCTCCCGGCATGGAGACGGTGGCGCAGCCACAGATGGCGCCCGATGGCGAGAAGCGTCCGACGGCGCTGCGCTTCGACCGTGTCGGGAAGGTGTTCGAGGACGGCACCCACGCCCTCGCCGATGTGAGCTTCTCGGTGCTGCCGGGGGAATTCGTCGGGATCGTCGGCCCGTCCGGCTGCGGGAAGTCGACGCTGCTCCGGATCGCATCGGGTCTCACCGACGTCACGTCGGGCCGCGTCGAAGTGGCCACCACCAACCTCGGCTACGTGTTCCAGGACGCCACCTTGCTGCCCTGGCGCACCGTCGAGGCCAACGTCGAGCTCTTCGGCGAGCTGCACGGGCTGCCCAAGCCCGAGCGCCGCCAACTGGCGGCCGACGCCATCAGCCTCGTCGGTCTCCGCGGCTTCGAGAAGCACTACCCGAAGGCGCTGTCGGGAGGCATGAAGATGCGGGCCTCACTCGCGCGCTCGCTCACGATGAAGCCGCCCGTGTTCCTGTTCGACGAGCCCTTCGGCGCCATCGACGAGATCACTCGCAACCACTTGAACATCGAGCTGATGCGCCTCTTCGCGCTCGAGCGGTTCGCCGCGCTCTTCATCACCCACTCGATCAGCGAGGCCGTCTTCCTGTCGACCCGGGTGCATGTCATGTCGGCTCGACCAGGACGCATCGTCGGATCGTTCGACGTGCCGTTCGACTACCCCCGCGCCGCGGAGCTCCGCTTCGAGCCCGAGTTCGCCGAACTCACTGGCGCCCTGAACCACGCCTTGCGCGAGGCCCACGTCTGATGGCGCGGTCGCTCACCGACAACGCACAGGTCACCGCCATCGCCGACGACCTCGTCGCCGAAGAGGAACCACTCGTCGTCGCACCGAAGAAGAAGCGGCGGCGGACCACCGACATCCTTCCTGCCTTCGGTGTCTTCGTCATCTTCATCGGGCTGTGGTACGCCTACCACTACTCGCTGCCGTCCTACAAGCAGTGGGTCGTGCCACTGCCCCACGACGTGCTGCTGCACGGCTTCACCGAGAAGGACAACCCGGAGAACCCGGTGTCGCTGCTGCAGGGCCTGTTGATCACCGGCCGGGTGGCCCTGCAGGGCCTCGCCATCGCCATCATCCTCGGCACCACCGTCGCCGTGCTCATGTCGCAGGCGAAGTGGATCGAGAACGCCGCCTATCCCTACGCCGTCGCCATTCAGGCCATTCCGATCCTCGCCATCGTGCCAGTGCTGCGCACGCTGTTCGGCCAGGGCCTGATGGCTCGCACCGTCGTGTGCGTGATGATCGCCATCTTCCCGATCATCATCAACACGCTGTTCGGCTTGAAGGCGGCCGAGCCGCTACAACACGACCTCTTCACCCTGCACGGCGCCGGGCGCTGGACGCGCCTGTGGAAGCTGCAGTTCCCGGGCGCGCTGCCCGCCATGTTCGAGGGCTACCGCATCGCCGCCGGACTCTCGGTGGTCGGTGCGATCGTGGGCGAGTTCTTCTTCCGGGGCACGGTGCGGCCGCGCGGCCTGGGCATCCTCATCGACCTCTACACCAGCCGGCTGTGGGGCGAGCAGACCTATGCCGCCATCATCGTGGCCGCCCTCCTCAGCCTGGTGTTCTTCTGGGCCTTCGGACTGCTGCGCAAGGCGGTCGTCGGTCGGTGGTATCAGGGCGCCCGCTGACTCAATGACGATCGTGTGAACCCGCGCCCAAGTTCTTCGCCTCGTGTTCATGCATCCGTAAGCTCGGCCCACTCCCCGCCCCACCTGAACCCCGATGCGAAGGAGTAACACCAGCACCATGCGTTTCCACCGATCCAGGAGCGCCTTGGCCGTCTCGCTGGCGGCGATCGCCGTCGTGGTAGCGGCCTGCGGCAGCGACAACAGTTCGTCCGGCTCGGCCACCACCGCCGCTGGCGCCGCCACCACGGCGAGCGGTGGCGGCGGCGCCGCCGTCGACCTGTCGAAGACGTGCCCCAACCCGCTCGTGGTGCAGACCGACTGGTACCCCGAAGTCGACCACTGGGAGCTGTACGCGGCCGTCGATCCCGCCAGCGCCGACATCAAGGGTGACCGCACCGTGGCCGACATGATCGACCCGCGGTCGGGTCAGAAGGTCGGGATCAAGCTCGAGATCCGCAACGGCGGGCCGGCCACGCAGTTCGAGCTGCCGGTGGCCACCATGTACAAGGACCCGAGCATCCTCCTCGGCTACGTCAACACCGACACCGCGGTGCAGTTCGCGGCGGACAAGCCCACCGTCGCCGTCGAGGCGCCTCGCGAGCAGAGCCCGCAGATCATCATGTGGGATCCGGGCACCTATCCCGACGTCACCAAGATCGCCGACCTGAAGGCCAAGAACGCGAAGGTCCGGTACTTCAAGGACGCCACGTACATGGCGTTCCTCACCGGCACCGGCGTGCTGAGCACGTCGCAGATCGACGACTCCTATGACGGCAAGCCCGACGCCTTCGTGGCCGACGGCGGCAAAGCGGCGCAGCAGGGCTTCGCCACCGCCGAGCCCTACCTGTACCAGAACGAGATCAAGCAGTGGGGCAAGCCGGTCAAGTACCAACTGATCACCGACGCCGGGTACGACATCTACGCCGAGGCCCTGGCCACCAAGCCGGAGAACGTCACCAAGTACGCCGACTGCCTCAAGGCGGTCGTGCCGATGTTCCAGGCCGCCTCGGTCAAGATGCAGTCGAACCCGCAGGCCGTCGAGGACTTCATCGTCAAGGTCGTCACCACCCAGAACTCCGGGTGAGTGTACGACGCCGGCGAGGCGGCCTATGCCGTGAAGGCCTCGCTCGACAACAAGATCGTCAGCAACGGGCCCGACAAGACCCTCGGCAACTTCGACGATGCCAAGACCCAGAAGCTGATCGACATCGTGGCGCCGATCTTCAAGGCCCAGGGCACAACGATGAAGGACGGCTTGAAGGCGTCCGACATCCAGACCAACCAGTTCATCGACCAGAGCATCGGTCTGAGCTCGTGACATCGGAGGGGGAGGGCTTCAGCCCTTCCCCTCACTAACGTGAGATCGTGACGCACTCGACACGACCGGACGCCTGGGTGACCACCGTCGCCCCCGACGACGCCGAGGGCCGCCTGAAGGAGGCCTACGACTGGCAGGCCGAACGCCTCGGCGCGCCCACCGAGTTCACGCAGCTCGGGAGCCTCCATCCCGAGCTCGTGTACGAGCGCCTGCGGCTCTACAAGACGGTTGAGGACGTCAGGTCGGGCCTCAGCGAGACGGAACGCCTCCTCGTCGTGTACGTGACGTCGACGCTCAACGCCACGCCCCACTGCGCATCGGGAGCGCGGGTGAAGCTGACGGTGCACGGCGTCGACGACGACCTCGTGGCTCGCCTGGCGGCCCACCCCGCCGAGCCGGCGACCGGTGACCGGCGCCTCGACACCATCCTCCGGTACGCCGCCACCCTGACCCGTGCGCCCGGCCGGGTCACGGCGGCCGACATCGACGAGCTGCGGGCGGTAGGACTCGACGATGCCGACATCGTCGCCCTCAACGACCTCACCGCGTATTACAACTACGTCAACCGGGTCGCCACGGGCCTCGGGCTGCGCAGCGAGATCCCGTCCGACCACGCCCTCGGCGCCGTGCCCCGCTGAGCCGGCCCGTGGTGCAGCGAGGGATCTGGCTGTTCCCGGGCGCGCCGGCGCCGCGGCTCTTGGCCGCGGCCGAGGCGGCTGACGAGGCCGGGCTCGACGAGTTCTGGCTCGGTGACGAAGGGCCGATGCGCGACGCCTTCGTCGTGCTGGCGGCGGCAGCGGCGCGCACCCGTCGCATCCGCCTCGGTATCGGCATCACCAATCCCTATCTACGCCATCCCGTGGTGGCGGCGGCCGAGATGATGACTGTCCACGAGCTGTCCGGCGGCCGGGCCATCCTCGGGCTCGGACCGGGCGGGCGCGTGGCCCTGGCGCCCGCCGGCGTCGAACGCCGAGAGCCCCTGGCGCGGGCCCGCGCCGCGCTGCGCACGATGCGCGCCGTCACCCGCGGCGAGCGGAGCCACGGCTACGAGCCGGAGCCCAACCCGTTCGTCGCCCCGACACTGCCGCTCTACATCGGCTCGCGCGCCGAGCAGTTCAATCGCCTGGCTTCGGCCGAGGCCGACGGCGTGTTCCTCGGCGGCGTCCCCGACTCGCTCGTCGACCGGGTCGTCGGGTGGGCCCATTCGGTGCGGCCGATTCCGGTCGCGCTCTACTACGCCGCCGTGTTCAGCGCCGACGAACGGGAGGCGTACCGGCCCCACGCCATGCTCGCCCTGGGGGACACACCTCGCTACACACGCGAATGGTTCGGCCTCAGTGACGCGCAGGTGGCGTCGGCATCGGCGGCCTACATGGCGGGCGACGACGCGCCGGCTCGCGCCCTCATCTCCGACGACATCCTCAACGACTTCGTCTTGGCGGGTACGCCCGACGACGTCGGGACCTCGTTGGCCCGGCGGGCCCGCCACCACGGCGTCGACAGCGTGGGGTTCACCTTCGTCACCGACGAACCGGAAGAGGCGGTCGCCACCGCCGCCGCCAGCTTCAAGGCGTTCGACCGGGAGCTGGCATGACGAGTGGCATCGGCGTGCTGCTGCACGTCGACAATCCCACGGCCGCCGACGTCGAGGATGTGGCCCGCGCCGCGGAGGCGGCGGGCGCCGACTTCCTCGGCCTGCCCGATGCCTTCTGGTGGCGGGACACGTGGGTGCTCGCTGCTCGGGCCGCCGCCGTCACGACGCGCCTCGACGTGGGGCCGTTCGTCACCAATCCCTACACGCGCCATCCCTTCCAGACCGTCGCCAGCCTGGCGACCCTGCAGGAGCTGGCCGGAGGACGGGTGCAGATCGCCATCGGCGCCGGCGGTTCGGAGCTCTCGGCCGCGGCGGGGATCGATCGTCGTGATGCCGCCACCCGCATCCGGTCGCTCGCCCGTCTGATCCGGTCCGTCGCCGCCGGCGAGCCGTTGGATCCCGCCAGCGGCCGTCGTCTCGACGCCCCGTTGCAACCCGTTCCCATCGTGGTGGCGGGCCGGGCCGACGCCGTGCTGCGGGCCGGCGGGGCCGTCGGCGACCGGGTGCTGCTGTGGGCCATCCCGCACCCGGATCTGGTCCGCTCGGCCGATGTGGTGGCCGCTGGTGCCGTCGGCCGCCCGCCGCCGGACCTGATCTGGGCGCCGGTCGCCGACTACGACGGGTTCGACGCCGCCCGCGGCACCATCGCCTACTCCGTGCTGAACAGCCACGCCGGGCTGCACGAGCGGTGGGGACTGACGTCCGACGACGTCGAACGGTTGCGCACCGTGCTCGTCAC
>DASXAI010000354.1:0-7185 GCA_036406775.1 Acidimicrobiales bacterium | reverse complement strand
GCGCCAGAGGCGAAGGGGCAATGGCCCGTGGTCCTGGCGTTGCACGGAGTCAACGGCTCAGGTCAAGACATGGTTGAACTCGCGACCCGCCTCGCCAGTGCCGGCACCGTGGTCTTCGTGCCGACCTATCACTCCGACATCAGCACGACAGACGATCTGGTTCGAGCGGCCGACGACCTTTCGTGCGCGTACCAGTTGGCTCGCCGCGCCGCGCCCGACTACGGCGGCGACCTCAGTCAACCCGTCACCGCTGTCGGCTGGTCGCTTGGAGCCGACTTCGTGCTACTCGGCAGCCTCCAAGGGCCAGGTGGAGAAGCCGCCACCGGCCGCTGCCCCGGACAGGTGCCGCGCCCCGACGTCGTCGTCGGTCTCTCCGGCTGCTACTACGAGTTCGACGGCCAGCCGGTCAGTTGGTTCGACGACATCACGGGCTGGGACAACAAGGACGCCGCGGTGCGTCTGGTCGCCGGTGACCGGGACACCACCTGCCCCGCTTGGCAGTCCGAGAAGCTCGTCGCCGCGCTGGGCGCTGAGGGCTACCACGCCGACCTCACCCGACTCGCCGACGCCAACCATTTCGCACCGGTCTTCCACGACATGCGCAACGGCCAATGGCAGGTCATCACCGACGACCCGCCCGGCGAGCGAACGGTCCAGGTCATCCTCGACGCCATCGCCGCGGGCCGGCAGACGCGCCCTACCGATTAGCCACGCGCCGCGATCACACGCGGCGACGGTGCGAGGCGCGCGCGGCGGGAGCACGCACGCGAGATCGGCCCGCGCCAACGGTCCTGTCCTCGACTTGACGGAGCAGGATCTCCGTCGCCGCTTCGGGCGTCACGTCGAGCTCGTCGAGCATCGTCAGGGTGCGCTGGCGCACGGCGTCGATGCGCGGCCGGTCGTGGCTCCGCAAGGCGGCGGCGAGCGCGAGGCGATGGGCACGCTCCGAATAGGGGTCGAGGGCGAGGGCGCGCTCGGCATCGGTGAGTGCCTTGTCCGCGTCGCCTCGGACCAGACGCAACTCGCCGAGCTCCAACAGACTCTCGAACTGCATGACGCGGATGTGCTCGATCTCGTGCTCGTGTCCGGCGACCGTGGCGAGATCGGCGAGGGGCTCGCCTCGCCACCATGCGATGGCGGCTTCCAGCAAGGCGATCGTGCGCTCCGGGGCACCCTGCCCACGATTCTGATCGGCGTCGCGCCGCAGCCGGTGGAGCTCCCACAGGTCGACGACGAGGTACTCGGACGGATGCAACGCGATGGTCGACCCGTCGGCCCGCAGATGGAACGACGCCTCGCCCGTCGGTCGGCCCGGCTCCAGCAGCTGGCGCAGATACGTGAGCGTCACCCGAAGGTTGCGAGCACCGTCGCGCAGGGAGAGGTCGGGCCAAAGGAGGTCGGTGGCCCGTTCCCGGCTCAGCGTGCGGTGGACGACCAGCAGCGCGAGCAGCGTGCGCACGCGACCGCGTCGCAGCTCCGCAGATGTCACGGGGAGGCCGGCAAAGGCGACCTGGAGCGGGCCGAGCACCGAGATCTCGAGCGGCTGGCTGGGCGCCGCGGGGAGCCGCGCCAGCAGGTCAGCGGCGGCTCGACCGCACTGATCGACGCCGACCAGATGGCGAAGTTCGGCGCGGGCGGGCTCAGGCGCCTGGTCGACCAGCCACTCGGCCAGCCCGGAACCGTCGGGGTGGCGGTCGCCGTGCAGTCGGGCCGCCAGCTCGACCGCCCACGGCAGGGGGAACGCGGTGAAGACCTTGCCGGGCTCGAGTGAATCCGGCCGTGCCGCGTGGCCGGCGCGCAGGTCGACCAGACACCGGCTGGCCCGCCTCGTGTGCTCGTGGGTCGGCCCCATGGACGCTTCGTCCCATCGGGCGCGCACCGACGGATCGAGCACGTAGGCAAGCGGAAGGAACCGGCGCAGGTGCTGATCGAGGATCGGGCTGTCGGCGTGGGACGCGACGACGTCTGTAATCAGGTCGGCGGCGGTGGTGTCGTCGTGATCGACGACGGCGCACAACGCTCGAGCGACGGCGTCGAGCACCGCGTCCCGTGCGTTCGACGTCGAGCCCGACACCGGCTGAAGTTCCGCGACGAGCCGGTGCACATCATCACGCTGACCCGTCGAGGCCAGCATCGCCGCCACGACGGTGCGACGAACGAAGTAGTCGCGCGACGTGATGGCCGGGATGTCGACCGAGGAGCGATTGAGGGCGAGCAGCTCGCTCGGGTCGCCGGCCATCCAACTGGCGATGGCGGACAGGTAACGCGCCGTGCGGTCGGGCCGCTGGGCGCGGAGACGGCGGGCCACCGCCAGGGCGTCGTCGGCCCGTCCGCTGAGCAGGAGGCAGTGGATCAGGAGGTGCTGCACCGAGGTGCTGATGGGGACCGGGACGCGCGCGAGCGGGGCCGCCTCGAGCTCCGCCAAAGCGAGGGCGAGGTCGCCGGTCATCTCGGCGACGATGGCCGCGATCGAGCGCAGGGCGACGTCGATCAGCGGCTCGTCGCGCGAGCCCGGCACGCTGTCGGTGCGCGCCGCGACCTCGAGGAGACGGCTGACATCACCGCGCCGGTAGGCCACGACGGTCGCTACTACCAGCGCCACGAGTTGGCCGTCGCCGTCTCCTTGGTCCGAGAAGGCGGCGGTGGCGGCGTCGAGATCGGCGTCGACCGACGCGTCCGTGTGGTCGAGGGCGTGACCGAACGCGGCGCGCAGCAGAAGCGTGTCGGGGGCGTCGGGGCGACCACACGCCAACACGTCGACCCATGGTCGGACGACTTCGACAGGAAGGGCAACGGTGTTGCGGCGCACGACCTCGCGCGCGACCCGGCCCAGTGCGCCAAGGTCTTCGTGGGCCATGGCCAGCGCGCCGGCACGCGCCAGGTCGCCGTCGGCGAGCAACTGGTGCACGACCCGACCCCGGAGCTCGTCGACGTCGCCGATGTCGAGCACACGGAGGAGGGCCGCAGCCCACAGTTCGTGGGCACGGAAGCGGCCGTCGTCGGTGCGCGACACCAGCGGGACGGTACGGGCCAGGTGGGCGAGGTCGACGGTTTCGCCCACCACGCGACGCACGCGATCCGCGTCGGCGTACCCGAGGTGGGCCAAGGCGAACAGGGCCCGGCGTTGATCGGGCGCGAGCTGGCTGAGCACCTCCTCCTGGGCGAAATCGATGGCTACCTCGGGCTGTACCGCCAGAGCCAGGCGCACCAGTGCGGGCCAGCCGCCGAGCTCGATGGCCGCCTCCGGCCGGCGGCCCAGTCGGGCCGCCATCGCGGCTGTTTCATCGGCGGTGAACAGCAGGTCGTGCTCGCCGATTTCGAGGAGACGGTCGGCGGCCCGCAGCCGCGACAGTGCGGCGGGCACGGTGTGGCGGGCGGCCAGCACCACGTGGGCGTTGTCGGGCAGCTGCCGGACGACTCGATCCACGAGGGCGGCCCCTGACGATCCCGGCTGGATCTCGTGGGCGTCGTCGAGCACGAGGCAGACGTCGAGCGGCGAGTACGCCGCGAGCGTCTCGGCGATCTGCTCGGCCGGACCGCGTGGTGGCACGTCGACGCCGAGGGCGCGCAGCAGCGCCGAACCGAGTCGGTCGCTGTCGACGTCACCCGGGCCGCAGGCGTGCCACACGTCGATACCCCTCGGCGCCAAGGTGTTGGCCCGGACCGCCTGGGCGAGCAGCGTCGATTTGCCGAAGCCCGCACCCGCCTGGATCACCGTGACCGGGAGGGTCCAGCGCCGCTCGAGCCGATCGACCAAGCGCGAGCGCAAGACCTCGTCCGGCAACGGCAACTGGACGCCAGCAACACGAGATCCCGGACCGCCGCCTCGGCCCGGTTCTCGTCGGCGACGCCTGGCCTCTCGGGCCCGGTCGCTCACGTAAGCGCCTCCTGTGTCGAGCCGGGTGACACTCACGCTACGCGCCGAGCGGGCGGCACGGTCAGCTGACGGTGAGCTTGCGCTTCGACGCCGTTCCCTCCTGCTCGGCCGGGAACAAGCTGGCCTGGTCCACCGTGGCGTGGAGGATGCACTTGATGGTGGCATCGCCCAGCGTCGCCTGGGTCTTGACCTGGAGGTCAGGGGTGGTCACCGACGCCCCGCCGTCGACCGAGGTCCACGTGAGCGCGTCGATCCCCGTGAGGAACAGCTTTTCGACCTCGTTGCCATTCGGGATCGGACTGCCCCCGATGTCGTCCAGCGCGAAGATCACCGTCCCCTCGGGCGAGATGAGTTTGGCCACCGAGGTCGGCGACACCGACAACTCGTAGAAGAGGTCGGTCAGACGGACCGTGCCGTTGTTGGTGACGGTGACGTTGAACGTGCCCTTCTCGTGGGGCTGCAGCACGCTGGAGATGCCGTGCTTCACTTCGCTCACGTCGACGGTGATGGTGTTCTTGACGTAGTCGGCGACGGCGGTGGGGAGATCGGACAGGCTGATGGTGGACATGGCTCTTCCTTTCGTACGCGGGTTGCGTGGAACCCGGGCATGATCAGAAGTGCGCGTTAGCGACGCGCTAGCCACAACCAGACAACGGGCGGCGCCGGCAGGAGGTCAGACGGCGAGCAGGTCGCGGGCGCCGGTGTCGGAAGACGGGTGGCGCAGCTTCGACATGGCGCGAGCCTCGATCTGGCGGATGCGCTCGCGCGTGAGGTTGAAGTGCTCGCCGACTTCCTCGAGCGTGCGCGGCTCGCCGCGGTCGAGGCCGAACCGGAGCTTCAGGATCTCGCGCTCGCGGTCGTCGAGGGGCGCGAGGAGACGATTGATCTCTTCCGGCAGGAGCGCGGTGGCGGCGACCTCGAAGGGCGACTCCGCCGAGCGATCCTCGACCACATCGCCGAGCTCGGCGTCGCCGTCTTCCCGTAGCGGCTCGGACAGCGAGAGCGGCTCGGCGGCGAAGCGCAGTGCCTCGGTGACCTTGTCCTCGGGCATCTCCACTTCGGCCGCCAGCTCGGCCAGCGTGGCCGGGCGCCCGAGTTTCAGCTCGAGACGGGCCCGAGCCTTCTGGAGCCGGGCGAGGGTGTCGCCGGCGTGGACGGGCAGGCGAATGGTGCGACCCGTGTTGGCGATCCCCCGCGTGATGGCCTGACGGATCCACCACGTCGCGTAGGTGGAGAACTTGAAGCCTTTGCGCCAGTCGAACTTCTCGACGGCGTGCATCAGGCCGAGGTTGCCCTCCTGGATCAGATCGAGCAGCGGAAGCCCCGACGCCTGGTACTTCTTGGCGATCGACACCACGAGGCGCAGGTTCGACTGGACGAACGTACGTTCGGCGTCCTCGCCGTCGCGGGTGGCGCGCCGCAGCTCCCGCTTGCGAGCCGTGGTGACGTCCTTGCCGGCCCGCTCGAGCTCGTCGACGGCTGCCGTGCCACCCTCGATGGCCTTGGCCAGCCGGACCTCGTCATCCTTGGTAAGGAGCGGATACTGCCCGATGTCCGTCAGGTAGAGGCGGACGAGATCTTCTTCGTCGCGCTCGACGCGCTCCTTCGGCAAGGTGTGACTCCCTCTTGTCGTGGTGTTCGCCGAGCTCGGTACGGATCGAAAGGCTCGACACGCAGGAGCAGGACGGCTCTACGATACCGACGAGGTCAACCCCCGACTCAGGGCCTGAGCACGGGTTTTTCCCACGGAGAGCGGCAAT
The DNA here is from genome assembly GCA_036406775.1 of Acidimicrobiales bacterium. Lineage (GTDB taxonomy): Bacteria > Actinomycetota > Acidimicrobiia > Acidimicrobiales > Ilumatobacteraceae > DASXAI01. The sequence continues at coordinate 1,548 of DASXAI010000354.1, read as the reverse complement.
TTTGGTTCGCCCGGCGACGCATCGTGCGGGAAACGGGAGGGTGAACCCCAGATGACGGAGCCCGACGGGGACCTCACGATCGTCACGCTGCGATTCGACGCCGCCGACCCCGAGCGCCTGCTCGCCGTGCTGGCGAAGTACGTGGTGCTCACCCGGATGCACGACGGGTGCCGCAACGTCGACTTGTGCGCCTCGGTCACCGTCCCGGGGCGGTACCTCGTGATCGAGAAGTGGGCCACGGCGGCGGCCCAACGGGCCCACTTCGATTCCGACGACATGGTGCAGATGGCCGAGGCGTGCCGGGGCTTGCTCCAGGGGCCGCCCGACATCGATCTGCTCGAGGGCGTGAGCGCCCACGATCTCGCCTGAGCGCGCCGCTTGTGTCTGGTTTCGGGGCGAATTCCGCCCCACCGGGCGCCACTGGCGTGAATGGGAGCGGTGGCGGGGCTCGGGGGTCAGAGGGTGGCGAGGAAGCCGAGGAGGGCCTGGTTGAAGGCCTCGGGGGCCTCCTGCTGGGTCCAGTGGCCGACGCCGGGGATGAGCACGCTGCCGCGGAAGTCGGGCAGCGTGCGGGCCATGCGGTCGACCCCGCTCGGGTCGAACCGGAGCACGACGTCGTGTTCACCAGCGATGAAATACGTCGGCATCGAGATGACCGATGCCGGGATGTCCTTGACCCGCTCGTGGTTGGCGTCGAGGTTGCGGTAGTACGACAGCGGCCCGAAGAACCCCGACGCCTCGAAGGCCTCGGTGTACCGGTCCAGGTCCTCGGGCGTCAGCCACGGCGGCAGCGGCGACGGCCACTCGACGCCGGCGGCGCTGTCGAGGAATCCGGTGCCCTCGGCCGGCATGTCACGGGGCGGCAGATCGGCCCCGGCCGCCGAGCCCGCCCACAGCACCTGGCGCAGCGTCTCGCGAGGATCGGTCTCGAGCTCCTTCTCGGCCGGCCCGACGGCCTGGAAGTAGAGGATGTAGAAGAAGCGGTCGCCGAAGGCCTGGCGGAAGACGGCCGTGGGCGGCGCCGGCCACTCGACGTAGGGCACGCTCACGCCGACCGCGGCCCGGATCCGTGCTGGATGCAGCCGCACGAGGTCCCACAGGATGAGCGCGCCCCAGTCGTGACCGACGAACACCGCCTGGTCCTGGCCCGTCTCGTCGAGCAGGGCGACGAGGTCGGCGCTGAGGTGCTGGCTGCCGTAGTCGGAGACCTCCGTCGGGCGCGACGAGCGGCCGTAGCCGCGCTGGTCGGGGGCGATGACGTGCCAGCCGGCGCCGGCCAGCGCCGGCACCTGGTGGCGCCACGACCACGAGCTCTCCGGGAAGCCGTGGGCCAGGACGACGACGGGACCGTCGGCCGGGCCCGACTCGAGCACCTCCAGCGCCATGCCGTTCACGTGGGCCGTGCGCGCCTGCACCGGCTCCGTCACGAGCGGGCCCCGACCGAGATGGCGTCCAGCTCGGTCCAGGTGAGGTGGTCGGCCGTCCACAGCCGGTCGAAGGCGGCGTCGGCCACGTCCGTGAAGCCGTGGCGGTTGCGGAAGTTGTAGC
>DASXAI010000353.1:0-8642 GCA_036406775.1 Acidimicrobiales bacterium | reverse complement strand
GTCTCGGCGCTCGACGTCTCGGTGCGGGCCCAGGTCCTCAACCTGCTGCTCGACCTGGCCGACGACCTTCGGCTCACCGTCGTGTTCGTGAGCCACGACCTGTCGGTGGTGCGGTTCCTGTGCGATCGCGTGGCCGTGCTCTACCAGGGTGAGATCGTCGAGCAGGGCCCGACGACCGATGTGTACGAACGCCCACAGCACGAGTACACCCGCACGCTGCTGGCCGCCGTCCCCACCATCGCGGGCGGGCTCCCCGGGGTCACGGCACGGCCCGCCAGTAGATGATGGCGTCCTCCCCCTCGACGGCCCGTGGCACCTGACCGATCTGGCGCCACCCGAGCTCCTCGTACAGGGCGCGCGCCGGATTGGACGCGAACACCAGGTTGAACTGGACGGCGTCGAAGCCGAACAGCGGCGCCCGGGTGATCGAGTCCTCCACCAGTAACCGGCCGACGCGGCGTCCACGGAACGGCCGGTCGACGACGTAGCCGGCGTTGGCGATGTGGGCGGCCCGGCCCGGCTGGTTCGGCTTGAGGTAGTAGGCGCCGGCGAGAAGGCCCTCGCAGCGGGCGACCACCACGACACTCACATGACTGACCCAGGTCTCGTCGAAGGCGTCACGGGTCAAGGGCGGGGCGTGTGGGTAGCCCTCCTTGGCCGCCACGATCCGCCCGAACAGTTCGAACAGCTCGACCTCTTCGCCCGCCCGGATGGGCCGGATCTCGACGTCGTCCACGGTGGCTCAGACCGTCGGAGTCCAGGGACCCTCGGCCGGCTCGGCTTCGTCGGCACCCGGCCACGGCGGCATCGTCGTCATCACCACGCCGAGCCCGCCGTAGCCGGCGCGGAACTGGAAGGGCGTCCCGGTGGGGATCAGCACGCTCGAGCCGGCCCGCACGCTCACGATGTCACCGCCGATCGCGATCTGCCCCGAGCCGCTGACGACGTACCAGACCTCTTCGACCGTCCGGTGCTTCACCGGTCGGCTCACGGCGCCGCGCTCCAGCGCGGCGTGCACCATGGAGCCGCACCGGCCGGCGGCGAGGAGCCGGATCTGCGCGCCGTCGGGGGCGACGGCATCGGGCTCGGACGGAAGCTCCACGGCGGTGACCATCGCGGGATACTCGCGCAGTGGGCGACTCCGACCGGTACCGATCGCGATCGTTCTGGCTCGACACCCTCGGCGACCCGTACGAGCCGCGGCCCGCGCTGCCCGGCGACATCACCGCCGACGTCGCCATCGTCGGGGCCGGCTACACCGGACTGTGGACGGCCTACTACCTCACCGAGGCCGACCCGTGGCTGCGCGTGGTGATCCTCGAAGCGGAGATCGCCGGCTTTGGTGCGTCGGGGCGCAACGGTGGCTGGTGCTCGGCGTCGTTGCCGACGAGCCTCGACGCGCTGGCGGCTCGGCACGGGCGGGACGCGGCCCTGGCCCTGCACCGCGCCCTGGTCGACTCGGTGGACGAGGTCGGTCGAGTGGCCGACAAGGAGGACATCGACTGCCACTACGCCAAGGGCGGCACGCTGACCCTGGCCACCGCGCCACCCCACGTCGATCGGGTCCGGGCCGAGGTCGACTCCGCCCGCGCCTTCGGCTTCGGCGACGACGAGGTGCGCTGGCTCGGGCCGTCGGAGGCACGTGACGTGCTCGCGGTGGAGGGCTTGCGCGGCGCGCTGTGGTCGCGTCACTGCGCCGCCCTGCATCCGGCGCGGCTGGTGCGCGGCTTGGCCGAAGTCGTCGACGAGGAGCGGGGCGTCCGCATCTACGAACGCACGCCGGCGCTCGAGATCGGGCCCAAGACGGTGCGCACCGATCGGGGCACCGTCCGGGCCGACGTCGTCGTGCGCGCCACCGAAGGGTTCACGGCGGGCCTCGCCGGCCAGCACCGGCGCGTGGCCCCGCTCTACTCGCTCATGATCGCCACTGAGCCGCTGCCCCGCTCGTTCTGGGAGTCGGTTGGTTGGCGCCAACGCCAGACCGTCACCGACGGCCGCCGGCTCATCGTGTATGCGCAGCGCACCGCCGACGACCGGATCGCGATGGGCGGGCGGGGCGCGCCGTACCACTTCGGGTCGGCGATCCGTCCCCAGTTCGACCGGGACGAGCGGGTGTTCACGTCGATCCGGCGCGCCCTCGCCGGCTGGTTCCCGAGCCTCGCCGAGGTGACCGTCACCCACCAATGGGGCGGCCCGCTCGGGGTGCCCCGCGACTGGTACGCCTCCGTCGGTTTCGATCGCGAGACGGGCCTGGCGTGGGGCGGCGGGTACGTCGGCGACGGCGTGGCGGCCTCCAACCTCGCCGGGCGGACCCTGGCCGACCTCATCACCGGCACCGACTCGCGGTTCGTGCGGCTCCCCTGGGTCAACCACCACAGCCGCTCGTGGGAACCCGAACCGCTGCGGTGGCTCGGCATCAACGGCGGCCTGCGCCTCACCGCCTCGGCTGACGCCGCCGAGGCCCGCACCGGCCGCCCCAGCCGCGTCCGCCCGTGGCTGCGCACCAAGCTCATGGGCCGCTGACCCCGCCCTCCTCCTTTTCGCCGATGTGACGCTTTTCGACAACTGTTGTCGATTTCCGTCACATCGGTGGGTGTGGGACCGGGCTACGCCGCCAGTTGGGCCCGCAGGAACGGCCCGAGGTCGCGGCCGGCCACATCGGATGCGGTGGCGATGAAGTCGTCGGTGGTGGCGGAGCGGCCGCGGTACCGCGCGACCCACTGCTGGAGGATGGTGAAGAAGGTGCTGTCACCGACTTCGTCGCGCAGCGCCTGGAGCACGGCGGCGCCGCCCTGGTACACGGGGAAGGCGAACAGCGAGTCGACGGTGGGGTCGCCGATCGGTGATGCCTTGGCCCCGGCGCGGTTGAGGTCGTCACGGGCGTTGGCGGCCAGCCGGTCCATCGTGGCGGGGTCGCCCTTCGTGCCCCAGAGCCACTCGCCGTAGGTGGCGAACCCCTCGTTCAGCCAGATGTCCCGCCAGCGGGCCGGCGTCACGGCGTCGCCGAACCACTGGTGGCTGAGCTCGTGGGAGATGAGTACCTCCGGGCATCCGTCGACGAAGTCGTCCCGCGAGAACAGGGGCCGGCCCTGCGTTTCCATGGCCAGCCCGGGCGTGCTGTCGGCGATCAAGAGGCCGGCGCTGTCGAAGGGGTACGTCCCGAACATCGGCTCGAAGAACTGGATCATCTGGCTCGTGAGGTTCAGGCACGGCGCCACCCTGGCCGCGTCGCGGCGAAGATAGGCATCCCGGATGGTGATGCCGTGCGGCCCGGAGGACTCGCGCACCGTGTAGTCCCCCACCGCCACGGTGGCGAGGTACGTCGCCATCGGGTCGGCCATGGTCCACGTGTACGTCGCGGCGGCACCCGCCGGCTCGGGCGGCGACGGTGTCCCGTTGGCGACGGCCGCGGTTCCGGTCGGCACCGTGACATGGAACGTGAAGGTCGCCTTGTCGGACGGATGGTCGTTCGACGGGAACCACGAGCGGGCACCGTCGGGCTCGTTGATCACGTACGACCCGTCGGGTGTGCGGATCCAGCCGACCGGCACGCCGAAGGTCGCCATCGCGCCCTCTCCCGGCACGCCGTGGTAGCGCACGACCACCCGGAAGACCGCGCCCGAGGCGAGCGCTGTCGCCGGCTGCACGATCAGTTCGTCGGACGTGCGGGTCCACGTCGCCGGGGTGTCGCCGACGGTGACGGCATCGACGGTGAGGCCCGCCAGGTCGAGGTCGAACGACGTGAGGGGGGCCGTGGCGGTGGCGTCGATGGTCGCGGTGGCCGTGAGCGCCCCGTTCGGGTCCGTTGCCAGGGCGAGGTCGTAGTGGCCGACGTCGTACCCCCCGTTGCCGAGGTCGGGATACAGCGCGTCGCCGACGCCGGCCGCGCCCTGCCCGCCGGGCGCCGGCGCGGCGGTGGTGGTCGTCGTCGGAGCCGGTGGCGTCGTCGTGGTGGTGGCGGCCGGCGCCGCCCGGCCCAGTGCCGACGTCGTCGGCCCCGGCGCCACGGCCACGTCGGAAGGGGTGCCGGCGCAGGCGGCCAGCAGCCCGCCCACCACCAGCAGCGCGCCCGTCGCAGCCCCCCGCTTCACGGCGCCTGACGGTACCGGGCCGGCGTCGGCCACAATCGGTCACCATGTCGACCACGCGGTCCGCCGTCGAGCGCTACCTGTCCGCCCTCAACGAGCACGATGCCGACGCGGTGGCGGCGTGCGTGACGGCCGACTTCGTCAACGAGCACACGTCGGCGCGGGGGACGAGCCGCGCCGGCCGCGACGCCTACCGGGCCGCCCTGCCCGTCTTCCTCGACCGGTTCGCCGATCTCCACTACGCCGCGGAGGACCTCCTCGTCGACGGCGACCGAGCCGCCGTCGCCTACCGCATGACGTGCCAGTGGCGTGACGACGACGGCCGCTCCCACCCGGTCTCGCTGCGCGGCATGTTCCGGTTCCGCGTGGTCGACGGCCTGATCGCCCACCGCGTCGACTACTGGGACGGCTCCGACTTCGAACGCCAGGTCCTACGGTGACGGCCATGCCTCGCGAGGTCCTCCCCTACGGTTCCTGGCCCACGCCGATCACCGCCGGCCGAGTGGTCGAGCACGCGGTGCGCCTCGGAAACCTCCGCATTGACGGCGATGACGTGTGGTGGCTCGAGCTGCGCCCGCAGGAGGGCGGGCGCAGCGCCCCGGTGCGCCGCCGGGCCGACGGCACCACCGAGGACATGCTGCCGGCGCCGTGGAACGTCCGCACCGCCGTGCACGAGTACGGCGGCGGCGCGCTGTGGGTGCGCCACGGCGTGGCCTGGTTCACGAACTGGGCCGACCAACGGCTGTACCGCCTCGTGCCCGGCGAGAAGCCGCAGCCGATCACGCCCGAGCCGCCCGCGCCGCGGTCGTGGCGGTACGCCGACGGCGACGTGAGCCCCGACGGCCGGTGGATCGTGTGCGTGCGCGAACGGCACGAGGCCGACGGCACCGTGGTGAACGAGATCGTGCGCCTGCCGGCAGCCGGCGGCGCCACGGAGATCGTGGTGTCGGGCCCGGACTTCATGTCGAGCCCGCGGTGGGCGCTCGAAGGCGACGGGCTGGCGTGGATCGAGTGGGATCACCCGTCCATGCCGTGGGACGCGACGCGGCTCGTCGCCCGCGTCGGCGGCGAGGACGTCCTCGTGGCCGGCCATCCCGACGAGTCGGTGCTCCAGCCCATGTGGGAGACCGGCGGCTCGCTGCTCTTCCTGTCCGACCGGACCGACTGGTGGAACCTGTACCGCTGGGACGGCGGCAGCGCCATCGACGACGTCGTGGCCGTCGACGCCGAGATCGGCGAGCCGCAGTGGGTCTTCGGCCGTCCCCGCTACGCCAAGAATGGCGACGGCGCCATCGCCTTCGCGTACTGGCAGCACGGCCTCGACCACCTCGCCGTCGCCGATCCGGCCGGCGTGGTGCGGCCCTTCGAGCTGCCGTACACCGAGTACAGCGACGTGTCGGTCCGGGACGGGACCGTATACGCCATCGCCGCCTCGCCCGCGGCCGAAGCGGCGGTCGTGGCCATCCGGCTCGACACCCGAGCCGTCGAGGTGCTCCGGCCGCCTCGCGACCTCGGCCTCGAACCCGACGACGTCCCGCCGCCGGCGCCCGTCTCGTTCGCCACCACCGGTGGCCGCACCGCCCACGCCCTCTTCTACCCGCCCGCCAGCAGCCGCTTCGAAGGCCCCGACCAGGCCGCACCGCCCCTGATCGTGACCGTGCACGGCGGACCGACGGCCGCGGCCCGACCCACGCTGCAGCTCGACATCCGCTACTGGACGAGCCGGGGCTTCGCCGTCGTCGACGTGAACTACGGCGGCTCCACCGGCTACGGCCGGGCCTATCGGCGCCAGCTCGACGGAGCGTGGGGCGTGGTCGACGTCGACGACTGCGTGGCGGCGGCCCGGTTCCTCGCCGCCGACGGGCGCGTCGATCCGGAGCGGCTGTGCATCGAGGGCGGCTCGGCCGGGGGCTTCACCGTCCTGGCCTGCCTCGCCTTCCGCGACACGTTCGCCGCCGGCGCCGATCACTACGGCGTCGCCGACCTCGAGGCGCTGGCGCGCGACACCCACAAGTTCGAGAGCCGCTACCTCGACACCCTCGTCGGCCCGTACCCGGAACGGCGCGACCTCTACGTGGCCCGGTCCCCCATCCACCACGTCGACGGCTTCGACCGGCCCCTCATCGTGTTCCAGGGTCTCGAGGACGAGATCGTGCCGCCCAACCAGTCGGAGATGATCGTGGACGCCCTGCGCCGCAAGGGTGTGCCGGTGGCGTACGTGCCGTTCGCCGGGGAGCAGCACGGGTTCCGCCAAGCCGCCAACATCGCCCGGTCGCTGGAGGCGCAACTGTCCTTCTTCGCCCAGCTCTTCGGGTTCGCGCTGCCCGAGGGCGAGCCCATCGAGCCCGTTGCCATAGAGAATCTCTGATGCGTCGCCGCCGCCGCTGTCGCTTCAGCGGCTCCTGCTCGCTCCGCTCGACAATCGGTGCTTCTGTGGCCTGCTTCAGGGGTAGGGGTTACGGTCGGCCGCGTGAAGACCGCCACCCACATCCTGAAGACGGCCGACGGCGACATGGAGCTGTACGAGGCCATCCCCGACAGTCGGCCGGCGCAGGCCGTGATCGTGATCCAGGAGGCCTTCGGCGTCAACGATCACATCCGTGACGTCACTCGCCGCTTCGCCGACGCCGGCTACCACGCCGTCGCCCCCGCCCTCTTCCACCGGGCCGGTGGCGGCGTGGCCGAGTACGGCGACATGGAGAGCGTCGTCAAGCTGTTCGAGGGCTTCACCGACGACGGCGTGCTGGTCGACGTCGACGCCACCCGCGATCACCTCGCCGCCGCCGGCATCGCCGACGAGGCCACCGGGATCGTCGGCTTCTGCATGGGCGGCCGGGTCACGTTCCTGGTCGCCATCCGCCGGCGCCTCGGCGCCGCCGTGGGGTTCTACGGCGGCGGCATCGTGGAAGCGGGCCGGTTCCCGCTCCCGGCGCTCATCGAGGAGGCCGGCCTGCTGCAGACGCCGTGGCTCGGGCTCTTCGGCGACCTCGACGCCGGCATTCCCGTCGACCACGTCGAGCGCCTCCGCGAGGCCCTCGACGCCACCGCACCCGTCGACCACGCCGTCGTGCGCTACCCCGACGCCGGCCACGGCTTCCACTGCGACGCCCGCGACGCCTACCACGCCGAGTCGGCCGCCGATGGCTGGAGCCGCACGCTCGACTGGTTCCGGGGCCACCTGGCCTGACCCTCTCCCCCCTTCCGTTTCACGCTGAGGGAGTTACTTCCAGACCCCCGCCAGGTCGACCACGATGTCGGCCGAGTCGAAGGTCGAGATGCAGATGCGGCCGCTCCCGTCGAGCGGGGTGGCGGCCAGGTTGGTGACGAGGTCGCCGGCGACGTAGTTGAGCGCCGAGGCCAGCGGGGCCGTCCCGCAGGGCGCCACGGTGATGTAGCCGGGGCCGTCCGGACCGGTGACCGTGACGCTGACAGCGGCCGCCTTGCCGCCACCGGGCACGGTGACGGCCACCTGACCGCCCTTCGCTACGCCGCCCTGGGTGCGCGTGTCGAGCAGACGGGTCGGCGTCGTGGCGAAGTACCGCGAGCCCGACGCGCTGAAGCTGCCCGTGACGTCGACGAGCACGTCGAGATTGGTGTTCGACACGAGGCACACCGAGCCCGAGCCGTCGAGGGCCACGACGACGTCGTTGGCGACCGTGGTGCCGGCCAGGGCGTTCACGTTCGAAACGAGCGGCGGTGCCGACGTGCACGGATAGGCGGTGACGAACGCATCGGTGTCGGGCTCGACGGCGGTGAGGTTGAACGAGACGGCCGTGGCGTTGGCGGGGACGCTGCTCACGCCGGCGATCTTGACCTTGACCGGGGTGTTGGCCGCCAACCGGCTCGTCACGGCTGACCCGGTGGCGCCCGGCCTCGTGTCGACGAAGCGCGTTGGCGTCAATGGTGTGTAGCCCGACCCGTTGGTGCCATAGAGCCCGAACAGGTCGACGATCACATCTGTGGTGACGAAGGCGTAGATGCAGAAGTTGCCGTCGGCGTCGAGCATGACGGTCGACTGCGTGCCGGTCGTGCGCCGGGACGGGAAGTTCACGCTCGATGCCAACGGCGGCGAGGTGTCGCACGGGTACGCCGTCAGGTAGCCGGCGCCGCACGGGTCGACGGCCGTGAGGTTCACGACGGCCGCCACCGAGCCCTTGGCGCTCAATGGCACCTTCATCGCGGTGCCGCCCACGAGCGGGATCTTGTAGCTGTCGGCGTCGTCGGGACGAGTGTCGAGGATGCGCTTGGGCGCGAGCGGCGCGAACCGCGCCGCCGAGGCCGTCTCGGCGGTGGTCACGGTGGGCGGCCCGGACGGGTCGCCCTGCGAGTCACCCGCACAGCGGGCCGGAGTCAGCGCCTTGATCGACGCCACGATGAAGTTGGCGAGCACGAAAGCGCCCGTGGCGTTGACGTGGACGCCGTCGGACACCATCCACTCGGGGTGGTTGGCGGAGTAGGCGTTCCAGTCGGCCAGCACGAGTGTGCCCTTGTACTGCTCGGCCTTCTCCTGCAGGTAGCCGTTGAAGCGGACGTAGTTGTACCCGAAGTTGTAGG
>DASXAI010000352.1:0-2184 GCA_036406775.1 Acidimicrobiales bacterium | reverse complement strand
GGGACGCGGGTCTGCTTCGACGTGGTGCCGTGGCACCGGGGCCGCTACGAGGCGGTGGCGCTCTCCCCGGTCTGACCGCCCTTCACCTGCACGTAGGCCAGCCGGATCTGGGCCAGGGCGTCGCGCAGCACCGAGGCGTTGGGCCCGAGCCGGTCGCCCAGGCTCTCCACCAGGGCGGCCATGGCGTCGATGGCTACCGAGGCTTCGCTGAGCTGGGCCGGCTGGTGCGACAGGTGGATGGCGGCCAGCTCGAACAGGCCCATGGCGTGGTTGGCCACGACCTGGGCCGCCGGGACCTCGGCCAGACGGCGGCGGGCCTCGTCGAGCTCGGCCCGCATCTCGGCCTCGACGGCGGGGTCGGCCTCGTCCTGGTCGCCCGGGTCGGTGCCGGCGCCGCCGGCTGGCTCCGATCGCTCGTCGGGCACCCGGTGTTCACCACCTGGTGTCCACAAGCTGCTCACCCGCGCTACCATATCGGCCGCACAACCGAGGAGAAGTGGGGACTCCGGGAGGAGACCCCCACCCGGCCACCAGCACGACACAGGGTGCGCCGGGTCGATGAGCGAGCGAGGCACCTCTCGCACGGGCGTCGGCTTTTCGTCGGCGCCCATTAGTCGTTTTCGCCGGAGGAATGCGCATTGCACAGGAGTGAGCAGTCATAGCTGCGCCCGCCGCCAACGAGCCTCGGATCAACGACCGGATCCGTGCCCGTGAGGTCCGAGTCATCGGTCCTGACGGGAGCCAACACGGGATACGGCCGCTGCCTGAGGCGCTACAGATGGCTCGGGAGCTGGACCTCGACCTCGTCGAAGTCGCCGGGCAGGCCAACCCGCCTGTCGTCAAGATCATGGACTTCGGCAAGTACAAGTACGAGGAGGCCCAGCGGGCCAAGGAGTCACGTCGCAAGAGCACGAACATCTCCATCAAGGAGATGAAGTACCGCCCGAAGATCGGGCAGGGCGACTTCGACACCAAGACCCGCAAGGTCGCCGAGTTCTTGGCGGAAGGTCACAAGGTCAAGATCACGATCATGTTCCGAGGTAGGGAGGTGTTCCATCCCGAGCTCGGCGCCAAGATCCTGGATTCCATCGCCGAGCAGGTTGCACCGGTCGGAAAGGTGGAGACCCACGCCAGGCTCGATGGCCGGAACATGACGATGGTCCTCGCCCCCGACAAGCGAGCGCAGCAAGCCGCCAAACGGAATCCAGAGCGCGACGCGGTGCGCGCCGGGACGCCGGTGGCGGCCGGCGCCGCTCCGGCGGTGGCCGATGCGGTCCCCGCACCCGTGGTGGCCGCCGAGGCCGTCCCTCGCGATCAAGGATGACCCCATGCCGAAGATGAAGACCTCCAAGACGGCGGCCAAGCGGTTCCGCAAGACCGGCACCGGCAAGCTGCGCCGTGAGCAGTCCATGCGTCAGCACCTGTTCGAGAAGAAGCCCTCGACGCGTACCCGTCGGCTCGACGGGTACGTCGCCGTCCACTCCGGCGACGTGAAGCGCATCAAGCGGCTCCTCGGCGAGCGCTGACCCACCCCGTCCACCCCACCCCACCGAAAGGAACGTGCTGATGGCCAGGGTGAAGCGTGCCGTTGCCTCCAAGAAGCATCGTCGCCAGGTCCTCGAACGAGCCAAGGGCTACTACGGCAACAAGAGCCGTTCGTACCGTGCCGCCCACGAGCAGGTGATGCACTCCGGGCAGTACGCCTTCCGCGACCGGCGGGCCCGCAAGGGCGAGTTCCGCAAGCTCTGGATCCAGCGGATCAACGCCGCGTGCCGCCTGCACGACACGAGCTACAGCCAGTTCATCGCCGGCCTCCACGCCGCCGGCATCGAGGTCGACCGCAAGATCCTCGCCGACCTCGCCGTCACCGACGACGCCGCTTTCGGCGCCCTGGTGGCGGCGGCTCGGGCCGGTCGGAACCAGCAGCAACCGCAGGCCAGCTGAGCGTCCTCGGCCCCAGCAACCCCAAGATCCAACGGGTGCGGCGCCTCTTGGGGCGCCGCACCGCGCGTCGCGACGAGGGCGTCTTCGTGATCGAGGGGCCGCTCCTGTTGGGCGAGGCCGTGGCCGCCGGTGTCCCGATCGAGGCGGTGTTCGTCGAGGCCGGCGCGTCCGTGCCCGACAGCGGCGGGGCGCCGGTTCACGAGGTCGCGCCGGGCGTCATCGGACGCGTGGGCTCCACCG
>DASXAI010000351.1:0-5810 GCA_036406775.1 Acidimicrobiales bacterium | reverse complement strand
CGTGATCCCCAATGCCGACGCCGCCCCCGCCATCGTGAACGGCGTGCTGTTCCCGATCCTCTTCCTCTCGGGTGTGTTCTTCCCGATCCAGAACGACACGGTGATCGCCAAGATCGCCGACTTCTTCCCGATCCGGCCCTTCGTCGACGCCGTCTTCACCGCCTTCGACCCGCGCCTGCCCCACGGGGTGACCCACGGCGTCGCGTGGCGGGACATCGGCGTGATGCTGATCTGGCTCGCGGTTGGCGCCGTCGCGTCGATCCGACACTTCCGGTGGGAGCCGGCCTCGCCCACCGTCAGGGCCAGAGGACGGAGTCGCGCCAGGTGAGCTCGCCGCCCTCCAGCACACCGGCCACCAGGGGGACGCCCGGCCGGTAGGGCACGTGGGTGTAGGACGGGGCGTCGAGCACGACGAGGTCGGCCCGCGCCCCGGGCCCGAGCCGGCCCACGTCGTCCCGACGGAGAGCCGCCGCTCCGCCCGCCGTCGCCGCCCACACGGCTTCCTCGGCCGTCATCGCCAGTTCCCGCACGGCCAGCGCGATCACGAACGGCATCGACGTCGTGTTGCTCGATCCCGGGTTGCAGTTCGAGGCCAACGCCACGGTGGCGCCCGCATCGAGGAGCCGCCGCGCCGGCGGATAGGGCTGGCGGGTCGAGAAGTCGGCGGCCGGGAGGAGGGTGGCGACGGTGGCCGAGCCGGCCAAGGCGTCGACGTCGGCGGCGGAGAGGTGGGTGCAGTGGTCGGCCGACGCCGCGTCGAGCTCCACCGCCAGGCCCACGCCCGGGCCGGGGCGCAGCTGGTTGGCGTGGAGCTTCGGGACGAGGCCGTGGGCGGCGCCGGCCGTCAGCACGGCGCGGCACTGGTCGGCGTCGAAGGCGCCCTCCTCGCAGAAGGCGTCGACGAAGCGGGCCAGCGGCGCGCAGACCGGCACCATCGACGCCACCACGACGTCGACGTAGGCGTCCACCTGTCCGGCGTACTCGGCTGGCACGACATGGGCGCCGAGGAAGGTCGTGTCGGCCGTCAGTTCACCGGCCAGCCGGAGAAGCCGCGCCTCACCCTCGGTCGTGAGTTCGTACCCGGACTTCACCTCGATCGTCGTGGTGCCCGCCCGTCTGGCCTCGAGGCGACGGGCGGCGGCTGACCGCCGCAGGTCATGGTCGCTGGCCGCTCGCGTCGCCGCCGTCGTGACCCGGATGCCGCCGGCCTCGTACGGCCGGCCGGCCATGCGCGCCGCGAACTCGTCGGCGCGGTCGCCGGCGAACACGAGGTGGGTGTGGCTGTCGACGAAGCCCGGCAGGACGCAGCGGCCGCCCACGTCGACGCGGGCGTCGGCCGCCACCGGCGGGCGGGCGATGGCGACCACGACGCGGTCCTCGACCACCACCGTGGCGTCACGGACGAGGCCGAGACGTCCTTGGCCGGCGGCCGGGTCACACGTGACGAGCAGCCCGATGCCCTCGACGGCGAGCGCCGTCACGTCACCGCGGCGATGGCGCCGGCCAGGGCGCCGGGCACGTCGTCGACGAGAAGGTGCCGGCCGTTGGACACGATCGGGCGGCCGCCCGCCACCACGTGGCTGACGTCGGCGGCGGTGGCGGCGAAGACGAGGGCGGCGACGGCGTCCACCGGCCGGGTGCCGGCGAGGCGCGCGCTGCCGAGACGGATCGTCGTGAGGTCGGCGCGGGCGCCGGGCGCAAGGAAGCCGGTGTCGTGCCACCCGAGGGCAGCGGCCCCTTCCCCCGTCGCCGCCCGTAAGAGCGCCCGAGCCGAGTGGTGGCCTCGCTCACCGCTGCGCAGCCGCTCGTCCAGCTCCACGCCCCGGGCCTCCTCGAACAGGTCGATGACGGCATGCGAGTCCGAGCCGACGCACAGCCGGGCGCCGGCGGCCGTCAGCCCCGCCGCCGGGCCGATCCCGTCGCCGAGATCCCGTTCGGTCGTCGGGCACACGCATACGAACGAGCGAGCCGCGCCCAGAAGGGCTTGGTCCGCCTCGGAGACGTGGGTCGCATGCACGGCGCAGAACCGCTCGGTGATGGCGCCGGCGTCGGCCAAGACGGCCATGGGCGAGCGATTGTAGGCCGCCTCGCTGGCCTCGTTCTCGGCCGGCTGCTCGCTCACGTGGGCGTGGAGCACCACCTCGTTCTGCTTGGCCCACGCCGCCACCGTGGCCGCCTCCTCCGGCGTGACGGCCCGGATGCTGTGGATGGCGGCTCCGAGGCGCGCGTGGTGGTTGTCGAGCGAGCGGGCGCTCACGCGCCGCACCCAGGCGTGGACGTCGGGGTCGCCGAAGCGCCGCTGCACGCCGGCGCGGTCCTCGCCGATCCCGCCGTGGAGGTAGCACGCGTCGAGCAGCGTGATACGGATGCCGGCGCGCCGGGCCGCTAGCAGGAGGGCATCACCCATCGTGCTGGCCCCGTCGTGGAGGTAGTGGAACTCGCCGACCGTGGTGATGCCGGTGAGCGCCATCTCGGCGTAGACGGCGCGGGCGAGCGCCAGGTACGAGTTGGGGTCGAGGCGGGCCGCCACGGCGTACATCTGGTCGCGCCAGGTCCAGAACGAGCCGTGCCCTTCTTCGGCTCGGCCCCGCAAGGCGCGGTGGAACGCGTGGGAGTGGGCGTTGACGAGACCCGGAATGGTGAGGCCTTCCAACCGCACGGCGCCGGGCGCGGCGGTGCCCGAGGTGATGGACGCGATCCGGTCGCCGTCGAGCTCGATGAGCACACTCGGTTCGGGCTCGTCGCCGCCCAGCCACGCCAGCTCGCACCAGTAGGCGGTCATCTCACGAGCCCACGCGTGCGGTGAGGGCCTCGACTTCGGCCACGAAGGCGGCGCGCCGGAACCGGTCGAACTGGGCCCACGTCGAGAACGTGGTGGGGTCGCGCACACGGTCGACGAAGAGCACGCCGTCGAGGTGGTCGCACTCGTGCTGGAACGTGCCCGCCGTGAGTCCCACCTTCACGTCGTCGTGGCGGTCACCGTTGCGGTCGAGGTGCTCGACCCGGACGCGCACGGCGCGCTCGACGTCGCCCCGCAGGTCGGGGACCGAGAGGCATCCCTCGTTGCTGCGGTAGCGCTCGTCGTCCACCGGCGTGATCATGGGGTTGACCACGACGGTGAGTGGGATCGGTGGCTTGTACGGATAGCGCGGGTTGTGATCGACCTCGATCACGGCGATGCGCCGGCCGTCACCGATCTGCGGGGCCGCCAGGCCGGCGCCGTGGGCGGCGTGCATCGTGTCGATCAGGTCGTCGATCAGTTGCTGCACGTCGGACGACGCCAACTCCTGCGGCGTCACGTCTCGCGCCGGGCGGCGCAGGACGGGGTCTCCGAGGGTGAGGATGGGGCGGACGGTCATCGAACCCGTCAAGCCTCGCGCATCGGCACCCGTACGTCGCGTTGCTCCGCCACTTCGGCCGCCCGCTCGTAGCCGGCGTCGACGTGGCGGATGACCCCCATCCCGGGGTCATTGGTGAGGACCCGCTCGAGCTTCTCGGCCGCCAACCGGGTGCCGTCGGCCACCGTCACCTGGCCGGCGTGGATCGACCGTCCGATCCCGACGCCGCCTCCGTGGTGGATGCTCACCCACGCCGCGCCCGAGGCGACGTTCACCATGGCGTTGAGGAGGGGCCAGTCGGCGATGGCGTCGGAGCCGTCCAACATGGCCTCGGTCTCGCGGTAGGGCGACGCGACGGAGCCGCAGTCGAGATGGTCGCGGCCGATGACGATCGGCGCCTGCACGGCCCCCGACGCCACGAGGTCGTTGAACCGCAGTCCCACCCGGTCTCGTTCGCCGTAGCCGAGCCAGCAGATGCGGGCGGGCAGGCCTTGGAAGGCGACCTGCTCGCCGGCCATGCGGATCCAGCGGGCGAGCGCTTCGTTGCCGGGGAGTTCGTCGAGGACGGCGGCGTCGGTGGCGGCGATGTCGGCCGGATCGCCCGACAGCGCGACCCACCGGAACGGCCCCTTGCCCTCGCAGAACAGCGGCCGGATGTACGCCGGCACGAACCCCGGGTAGTCGAAGGCACGCTCGTAGCCTCCCCGCGCCGCCTCGGCCCGCAGGCTGTTGCCGTAGTCGAAGACCTCGGCGCCCTTGTCCTGGAACGCCACCATGGCCGCGACGTGCTGCACCATGCTGGCCCGGGCCCGGCGCACGTACTCGTCGGCGTCGTCGGTGCGGAGCCGGGCGGCGTCGGCCAGCGACAGGCCGGCGGGGATGTACGTCAGCGGGTCGTGGGCCGATGTCTGGTCGGTGACGACGTCGACCTCGACGTCCATCGCGGCGAGTGCCGGGAGGAGCTCGGCGGCGTTGGCCACGAGGCCGATGGAGAGGGCCTCGCCGTTGGTGCGCGCCTCGGTCGCGAGCTGCACCGCCTCGTCGACGGAGTGGGCCACGGTGTCGAGGTACCGGGTGTGGAGCCGGCGCTCGATGCGCGACGGGTCGACGTCGGCGCACAGCACCGCGCCACCGTTCATGGTGACGGCGAGCGGTTGGGCACCACCCATGCCCCCGGCGCCGGCCGTCACCGTGAGGGTGCCCGACAGCGAGCCGCCGAACCGTTTGGCCGCCACCGCGGCGAAGGTCTCGTACGTGCCCTGCAGGATCCCCTGCGTCCCGATGTAGATCCACGAGCCCGCCGTCATCTGCCCGTACATCGTGAGGCCGATGGCCTCGAGCCGGCGGAACTCGTCCCACGTCGCCCACTCCGGCACCAGGTTGGAGTTGGCGATGAGCACGCGCGGCGCCCACTCGTGCGTGCGCATCACGCCGACGGGTCGCCCGGATTGCACCAGCAGGGTTTCGTCGTCGGTCAGCGTCGTGAGCGTCCGGCAGATGGCGTCGAAGCTGGGCCAGTCGCGCGCCGCCTTGCCGGTGCCGCCGTACACGACGAGGTCGTCCGGGTGCTCGGCCACCTCCGGGTCGAGGTTGTTCTGGATCATGCGGAAGGCGGCCTCCTGCGGCCACCCGCGGCACGACCGCTCGGTGCCGCGGGGCGCCCGTACCCGCCGGGCGCTCACCGGACGACCTCCACGGTGCTCGTGACGGCGTCGAGCAGCTGGCCCGAGGCGACGATGGCCTTGGCCGCGGCCAGCTCGGGGGCGAGGAACCGGTCGGGCCCCGGTCCGGGCACGACCTCGCGCAGCCGGGTCAGCGCGGCCCCGGTGCCCGCGGCCGGGTCGAGCGGGGCGCGCAGGTCGAGGGCCCGGCCCGCCGTGACCGCCTCGACGGCGAGGACGCCAGCGACGGCGTCGAGCACCCGGCGCAGCTTGCGGGCGGCGGCCCATCCCATCGAGACGTGGTCTTCCTGCAGCGCCGACGTCGGGATCGAGTCGACGCTGGCTGGTACCGACAACCGCCGGCACTCGGCCACCAGCGCCGCCGCCGTGTACTGGGCCAGCATGAGTCCGGAGTCGACGCCGGGGTCGGCGGCGAGGAACGGCGGCAGCCCGTGCGACCGGTTGGCGTCGAGGTGGCGATCGACGCGCCGCTCCGCCATCGCCGCCACGTCGGTGAGCACGATGGCGGCCATATCGGCGGCGTAGGCGAGGGGCGCGCCGTGGAAGTTGCCGTGCGAGGCCACTCGGCCGTCGATGACCACCGGGTTGTCGATGCCGGCCGCCAGCTCGCGTTCGGTCACGGCGCGGACGTGGTCGAGGACGTCTCGAGCGGCGCCGTGCACCTGCGGGGCGCACCGGAGGGAATAGGCGTCCTGGACGCGGGGATCGCCGTGGCGGTGCGAGGCCACGATCGGAGACCCGGCCAGGAGCGCCCGCAGGTTGGCCGCGCTGATCTGCTGGCCCGGCTGCG
>DASXAI010000350.1:0-4898 GCA_036406775.1 Acidimicrobiales bacterium | reverse complement strand
TCGCTCCCCTGCGCCTCCCCGTCCTCGGCGTCCTGCGCCGCGACGACGCACTCACCTGGCGCGACCGCCACCTCGGCCTCGTGCCTGTCGCCGAGCACGCCGGCGAGGTGCAAGCCGCCCTCGACCGCCTGGCCGCCGCCATCGAACGCGGCTGCGACCTCGACGCCATCGCCGCCGTCGCCCGCCGTGCACCAGCGCGGAGCGAGGCCGCGCCGGCGGCCGCCGAGCGCGCAGGTCGCGCGCGCATCGCTGTCGCCGGCGGGCCCGCGTTCACCTTCACCTACCGCGACAACATCGAGGCGCTCGAGCAGGCGGGGGCGGAGATCGTGCCGTTCGACCCGGTGCACGACGCCCGCCTGCCCGCCGGCGTCGACGGCCTCGTCGTCGGCGGTGGCTTCCCCGAGATCTACGGCGAGGCGCTGGCCGCCAACACCCCGCTCCTCCGGGACGTCCATGACCGCGTCACGGCCGGCCTGGCGACGTGGGCCGAGTGCGGCGGCCTGCTGTGGCTGGCGCGCACCCTCGACGGGCGGCCCATGGCCGGCGTGGTGGCGGCCGACGCCACCATGACGCCGCGCCTCACGCTCGGCTACCGGACCGCGGTCGTACAGCGGGACACCCCCATCGCACCGGCCGGCGCGGGGCTGCGGGGCCACGAGTTCCACTACTCGCGCCTCGACCCACCCGGCGACGCCGTGCAGCTCTCGAGCCGCTTCGCCGCCGGCTCCGACGGCTACGCCACCCCGACTGTGCTGGCGACCTACCTCCACCTCCACCTCGGCGCCGACCCGACGCCGGCCGAGCGCTTCGTGGGCCGCTGCGCTCACTCCTCCGGTGGACTGTGCCCTACGTAGTACCCTACGTGTTGTGCGGAAGACGTCGGTCTACCTGCCGGCGGCGGTGAAGGACCGCCTGGCCGACGTGGCCCGGCGCACCGGTCGTTCCGAGGCCCACCTCATCCGGCTGGCCATCGAGCGGCTGATCGACGACGAGGCCAGCGGTCTCGGCCGAGCCGGCTACGCCCGCCCCGACGACCCCACCGCGACCTCGGGACGGGGGGCGGTGTTGGTGGGGGTGGGGATCGGGCCGGGCGATCCCGAGCTGCTCACCGTGCGGGTCCTCAAGGCGTTGCGCCGGGCCGATCGGGTCTTCGCCCCGGTCACCAACGAGCTCACCGTGGGGCGAGCCGAGTCGATCCTGCGCGAGGGCGCGCCCGACGTCGTGGTGGAACGGCTCGTGTTCGTCATGGACCCCGACCCGGCGGCGCGCGCCGCTGCCATCGCTCGCGCCGTCCAGCGCATCGTCGCCTGCCTCGACGCCGGCGAGGAGGTCGCGTTCATCACGCTCGGCGATCCCAACGTCTACAGCACGTTCGCCACCGTCGCCGCCGAGGTGCGCGCCCGGCGGGCCGGCACGACCATCGAGTCGGTGCCGGGGATCATGGCGTTCCAGGACCTGGCCGCCCGCACGGGGACGGTCCTCGTCGACGAGCGCCAGACACTGACGCTCCTCACGGGCCTCGACGGCGTCGAACCGATCGACGCCGCCCTCACCGACCCCGACCGCGCCGTCGTGGTGTACAAGGGCGGCCGGCGCCTGCCCGAGATCGCCGAGCGCGCCGCCCTCCACGGGCGCGGCCAGCGTGCCGTCGTGGGTGAGCTCCTCGGCCTCACCGGCGAGCGGGCGGGCCGGCTCGACGCCGCCTCCGGGCCGGCGACGTACCTCGCCACGATCATCATCCCGCCCGCCGACGGGTCGCCGTCGTGATCTCGTTCGTGGGAGCGAGCCCGGGCGCGCCGGACCTCATCACACTGCGCGGCGCGGCGCGGCTGGCGGCGGCGGACGTCGTCGTCTGGGCGTCGTCGCTCGTGCCCGCCACCCTGCTCGATCACTGCCGGCCCGGCGTCACCGTCCACGACTCCAAGACAATGACGCTGGAGGACGTCGTCGGCGTCTACGCCGCTCATCCCGACGACGCCCTCGTGCGCCTGCACTCCGGCGACCCCGCCGTCTACGGCGCCATCCAGGAGCAGATCGACTGGTGCGTGGCGGCGCAGCGCGACTTCGAGATCGTGCCGGGCGTCAGCTCGGTGGCGGCGGCGGCGGCCGCGGTGCAGCGCGAGCTCACCATCCCCGGGCTGGCCCAGAGCGTGGTGCTGACGCGGCTGGCCGGGCGCACGGCGGCATCGATGCCGGCACGCGAGTCGGTGGCGGCCTTCGCCGTCCACGGCGCCACCATGGCCGTGTTCCTGTCGGCGGCCCGTCCCGACGAGCTGCAAGCCGAGCTGCTCGCCCCGGGAAGCGGGTACGGGCCCGACACCCCGGCCGTGATCGTGGTGCGGGCCTCGTGGCCGGACGAGCGGGTCGTCACCACGACGGTCGGCGAGCTGGCCGGCGAGCTGGCGACCATCGCCGCCACCATGACCGTCCTCGTGCTGGTGGGCGACGCCCTCGGGCCGGCGAGCGCCGTCGCCCGCTCCCACCTCTACGACCCGGCGTACTCGCACACGTACCGGCTGCGCTCCGTCGACGGCACCACGACGGGCCGCGCTTCCCGCCGGGCATGACGACGGGCCTCCGCACCGGCTGGACCACCGGCACCTGCGCCAGCGCCGCCGCCAAGGCCGCCGCCACGTGGTTGGTCGACGGCGCCGCACCCGCCACCGTCGACGTGGCGTTACCGCGGGGCGATCGCGTGTCCTTCCCCGTGAGCGACGTCGACCCGCGCCAGCCCCACCGGTGCGCCGTCGTGAAGGACGCGGGCGACGATCCCGACTGCACCCACGGCGCCCACGTCACCGCGGCGGTGGCGTGGGGTCCGCCCGGGCTGCGGCGCACGGAGCTGCGGGGCGGCGACGGCGTCGGCACGATCACCAAGCCGGGACTGGGGCTCCCCGTGGGCGCGCCCGCGATCAACCCGGTGCCGCAGCGGATGATCCGCGCTGCCGTGCGGGAGGTGACGCCCACGCCGCTCGTCGTCACCATCTCGGTGCCCGGCGGGGAAGCGATGGCCACCAAGACGTCGAACAGCCGCCTCGGCATCGTGGGCGGCATCTCCATCCTCGGCACGACGGGCATCGTGAAGCCCTTTTCGACGGCGAGCTACCGGGCCAGTGTGGTGCAGCAACTCGAGGTGGCGGCGGCCCAGGGCGAGCGCACGGTCGCGCTCGCCACCGGCAGCCGCAGCGACGAGGTCGCCCAGCGGCTGTTCGCCGACCTCGACCCCGTCTGCTTCGTCGAGGTCGGCGACTTCACCGGCATCGCCCTGCGCAAGGCGGCGGCGATCGGCATCGACCACGTTCACTTCGTCGGGATGGCGGGCAAGATCACCAAGCTGGCGGCGGGCGTGATGATGACCCACTTCCACCGCTCGCGCGTCGACGGCGAGCTCCTCGCCGCCGTGGCGCGGGAGGCGGGCGCACCGCCCGAGATCGTCGCCGCCGCCACCGAGACGGCCACCGCCCGCCACTTCTTCGAGGCCTGCGTGACCGCCGGCGTACTGGAACCACTGGACCTGTTGTGCCAGCGCGCCGTTGCGTCCTGTCGCGCCCACGCCCCCGAGATCCGGTCGGTCGACGTCACGATGATCGACTTCGACGGCGATCACGTGGTGGCCCGTGCCTGAGTGGCCCATCACCGTCGTCGGCCTGCTCGGCGGCGTGCCGTACGGCGCCCACGCCCAAGCGGCCCTCGTCGACGCCGAGGTGCTCGTGGGGACCCGCCGCCACCTCGACGCCGTCGGCAACCCGGAGGCGCAGCGGCTCGCGTTCGATGGTCCCCTCACTGATCTCCTCGACGTGATCGGTGGCCACGTCGACGCCGGGCGCCGTGTGTGCATCCTCGCGTCCGGCGATCCAGGCTTCTTCGGCATCGTGCGCGCGCTAGCGGCGCGCTTCGGCCGTGACGCCATCACCGTCCACCCGGCACCGTCGTCGGTGGCGCTCGCCTTCGCTCGCCTCGGGGTGCCCTGGGACGACGCCGCCGTCGTCTCCGCCCACGGTCGCGTTCTCGCCGACGCCGCCGCGCTGGTGGCCCGGCACCGCAAGGTCGCCGTCCTGGTATCGCCCGAGAGCCCGCCCGAGGCCCTGGCCAAGTCTCTGCTCGAAGCAGGTGTCGAGGACCGGCACGTGGCGGTGTGCAGCAATCTGGCCGCGGCGGACGAGGTGGTGGTCCACACCGACCTGCACGGCCTGGCCGCCGGCACATGGGATCCGCTGTCGGTCGTGGTGGTGTGGTCGGGCCCGCTCGTGCCGGAACGGGCCGGATTGTCGTGGGGGTTGCCGGAAGATCGCTTCGCCCACCGGGCCGGGATGATCACCAAGGCCGAGGTGCGGGCCATCGCCCTCGGCCACCTCGCGCTGCCGATGACGGGTGTGCTGTGGGACGTCGGGGCGGGCAGCGGCAGCGTCGCCGTCGAGTGCGCGCGCCTCGCCCCCGATCTGCGCGTGATCGCCATAGAGCGCCACGAGCGCGACGCCGAGCGCATCCGCGCCAACGCCGTCGCCCACCGCGTCAGCGTCGAAGTCGTCGCCGGCGCGGCGCCGGAGGTCTTGGCCGCGCTGCCCGAGCCCGACCGCATCTTCGTCGGTGGCGGCGGCCTCGACGTCCTCGACGCCGCTCTTGACCGACTGCGGCCCGGCGGCACGATCGTGGCGACCTACGCCGCGCTCGACCGCGCCGCGGCGGCGTGGGGCCGGCTCGGCTCGCTCGTCCAGGTCGCCGTCAGCCGCGGCGAGGCTATCGGGAACCCGCCGTCATTGCGCCTCGCAGCCGAGAACCCGGTGTTCGTGTGCTGGGGGCCGTCGTGAGCGTGTTGTCGGTATCGGTCACCGAGCGCGGCCGCCACACGGCCCGCCGACTTCCCTACGAGCACGTCCACGGGGCCCTCGCCACCACGG
>DASXAI010000349.1:0-3894 GCA_036406775.1 Acidimicrobiales bacterium | reverse complement strand
GGGTCTCAGCCCGCGAAGAGCCCGGTCTTGCCCTCGAGGTCCGCGGTCTCGCCCGTGAGCACCTGCGAGTGCTTGGCGGCGTCGTACTTCGCGATGGCCGCCCATTCCGAGAGGTAGGCGTCGTTGTTGCCGTTCATGTTGCCCACGCCGCCCAGGATCAGTGGCAGCTTCGCACCCTGGATGTTCCACGCCGCGTTCATCACGTTGACCCGGGTGAGGCCGCCCGGCAGCTTGGCCGCATCCTGCAGAGTCTTCACGAGCAAGTAGCCGACGTTGTAACCCGTGGCGATGTTGCCGTTGTTGGCGTCGAGGCTCGCGCCGTACTTGGCGACGTCCGCCTTGTACTGCACCATGGCCGGGTCGTTGGCGTACGTCGGGTCACTCGGGTCCTTCTGCTGGCCGAGGATGTACATGCCGTCACCGGCCGGATCGACGGGCTTCCAGAACGACGCCACCGACGCGCACGTGAACGAGATGATTGTCTTGCCCTGGTAGCCGCCCTGCGACAGACCGGCCATCAGTTTCGAGCAGAACGCCCCCGTCGTACCGCCGAAGATGAAGTCCGGGTTGGCCGCAAGCAGTGCCGTCACCTCGTTGTCGATGTTGGTGGCCGTGCCCTCGTGGAGCTGGGTCGACACGATCTTCAAGCCGTTGGCGGGCGCGTCCTTCTCGAAGGCCGTCTGGTACGCCTTGCCGAAGTCGTTGTTGAAGATCAGCAGTCCGACGGTGGCGCCGGGCTTCTGCTTCGCGATCCACGACGCCCAGATCTTGGCCTCGGTGTTGTAGGCCAGGATGCCGCCCGTCGTCCACGGATGGTTCTTGGGATCGCCCCAGGCCGGGAAGCCGGTGCCGGCCCAGATCTGCGGGGTGCAGGTCTGCTCGTGCAACGCCCGCGTGGCCGCCACGTTGGGCGTCCCGATCATGAAGGCGTCAGCCAGGACCTTGTCGCTCTGGATCAGCTCGGTGGCCGCCGGCACCGTCTTGGTGGCGTCGTACTGGTCGTCCTTGGCGATGATCGTCACCTTGTGACCGTCGATGCCGCCTTGCTCGGTGTTCACCTTGTCGAGGTAGACCTTGATGCCCTGCGGGATGGCACCGAAGGCGGCCAGCGGCCCGGACAGCGGCACCGTCTCGCCGATCTTGATGTCAGCGCCGGCCGCCAGGGCCGTCTTGGCGTCGGCCGGGCAGCTGGCGTCGGGCACCTTGAAGGCGCCAGCCGCCGCTCCACCTCCACTCGCGGCGGCTGTCGTGGTGGCGCCGCTGGCCGCGGCCGTGGTCGTCGTGGCCGCGGCGGCGGTCGTGGTGGCCGCGGCCGTGGTGGTGGCGGCAGCAGCAGCGGTCGTGGCGGTCGCGCCGCCGGAACTGCTGCTGTTGTCGCTACCGCAGGCCGCGGCCACGAGGACAAAGGCCAGGGCCGTCGCCGCTGCCGGTATCGCTTTCTTCATGCCGTTTCTCCCCCTTGGGCTTGTGGGACAGTCCCCGCCATCACGGCGGGGACAGGTGCATCTTCGGGAACCGAAGACGGGGCCGGCAGGCGCGGTTGGAAGCGCACGAACTTCGACCGCACGAACCGGATGAACCAGACGACACCACCGGGCATCACGAAGACCACGGCGATGAGCAGGATGCCGTAGGCGGCGTTGGCGAGCAGCGGCGCGTCGGGCTCGTCGAAGAGCGGCAAATAGCCGCCCCAGCTCTTCGTGAGCTCGGGCAGCCACACGATGGCGAGGCCGCCGAGCACGGCACCGGAGATGGTGGCGATGCCCCCGATGACCAGGCCGGTGATGAGCGCGATGGCGACCACGAAGCCGCCGCTGTCGGGCCCGACAACCGGGATGGCGAGCACTTGCAGCGAGCCGCCGACGGCGGCGAACCCGGCGCTGACGGCGAACGCCGATGTCTTCCAACCGGCCGGATACACGCCCGAGACCGCCGCTCCTGTCTCGTTGTCACGCAACGCCAGCAGCGCGCGCCCGACGCGGCTGCGGGTGACGTTGGACGCGACCAGGAAGAGCACGGCGCCGGTGATGCAGATCACCAGGAACCGCCAGCCGTCGCTGTTGACGTCGAAGGGCAGCCAGCCCGGCGCCTCCCACGTACGGAACGAGTCGACGGTCTTGCCGTTGGCGCCGCCCGTGAGGTCGCTCAACTGGCTGATCTTGGCGATGCTCGGAAAGGCGATGGCCAGCGCGAGCGTGACCAGCGCGAGATAGAGGCCGCGTATTCGAAGCGCGGGCAGCCCGATGATGAAGCCGACGAGCCCCCCGAACAGCATCGAGACGGGCAGGGTGGCGTAGAAGGGCCAGCCGTAGTCGGAGACGAGGATGGCCGACGTGTACGCGCCCAGCCCGAAGAAGGCGCTGTGCCCGAGCGAGATCTGGCCGCTGTACCCGATCACGAGGTTGAGGCCCAGCACGGCGACGGCCAGGGCCGCGACCGCCGAGAAACGCTGGACTCGAAAGTCGGGCTGGCTGGTGGCGATCCAGATGATGAGCACGGCGATGCCGCCGTAGCCGATCACCTGCCACAGGCGATGGGCGGGCGAGCCCTTCTCGATGATCTTGGGCATCAGACCCGCTCCACCCGTTTGGTGCCGAACAGGCCTTGTGGGCGCACGAGCAGCACGATGAGGATGACGAACAGGGCCATCACCAGGCTGAGCTCCGTGCCGATGAAGGAGAAGAACTGCGGGATCAGTGCCTCGGCCAGCCCGACGATCACCCCGCCGACGACCGCCCCCTTCACGCTGTCGAATCCCCCGAGGGCGGCGGCGGCAAAGCCGTACAGCAGCACGGTGGCCATGAGGTTGAAGTCCATCGTGCCGGCCTTCTGGGCGGTGAGGACGGCCGCCAGCGTGCCGATCGCCGCCGACAGGCCCCAGCCCAGCATCAGCATGCGCCCGACCGGGATGCCTACCAGCAGGCTCGACTCGCGGTTGGAGGCAACGGCTCGATACGCCAGGCCGAGCTTGGTCCGCTGCAGCAGCGCCCACAGCCCGAGCACGACGAGACCCAGCGTGATCCAGATGCCGATGGTGGAGTACCGGACGAAGAAGCGCGGCGGCCCGTCGAGGATGACGAACTGGTCACCGGGAGTGCTCGGGAACGGCTTCGTCGACGCGACGGACTCGGTGCCCCAGATGGCGGCGGTGAAGGCGTTCAGGATGAGGAACAACCCGAGCGTCAAGATGACCACGCCCAGACCGCTGCGGCGCTCGATCGGCCGCACGAGCCCGCGTTCGATGATGGCGCCGAAGAGCAACGAGATCACCATCACACCCGGGATCGCCAGCCAATACGGAATGCCCCGCTCGACCGAGGCCGCGAACACCAGGAAGGCGCCCATGGTGGCCATCTCGCCCTGGGCGAAGTTCAGATGTCCCGTCGTTCGATAGATGATCACGACCGTGAGCGCCATCAAGGCGTAGATGGCTCCGTTGGCAAGGCCGTTGGCGAGAAGCTGGAGAACGAACGACGAGTTGAAGAACCCGTCGTTCACACCGGGGAAGGCGAGGACCAGGTGCATGGCGTCTCCTTCAGAACCCGAGGTAGGCACGGCGGACGGCGTCGTCGGACTGCACGTCGGCGGCGCCGCCGCTGAGCACGATCTCGCCCGTCTCGATGACGTAGGCCCGATCGGCGATGGACAGGGCCAGGTTGGCGTTCTGCTCGACGATGAGCATGGTGGTGCCCAGTTCCTGGTTGAGCTCGGCGAACCGGCGGAACAGGTCCTGGATGATGAGCGGCGCCAGGCCCAGCGAGGGCTCGTCGAGGAGGAGGAGCTTGGGCCGGCTCATGAGGGCGCGGGCCACGGCGAGCATCTGCTGTTCGCCACCCGAGAGGCTGCCGGCCGTCTGCGAACGCCGATCCCTGAGGCGGGGGAAGACCTCGAGCC
>DASXAI010000348.1:0-12521 GCA_036406775.1 Acidimicrobiales bacterium | reverse complement strand
GGCCCTTCGTCTCGACGGTCACGATCCCGCGATCAGGCCGCGACGCCGACTCCTTCACGTCCAGCACGCGCGTCTCGGCGTAGATCGTGTCGCCGTGGAAGGTGGGGTTCTTGTGCTGGAGGGTCTCGATCTCGAGGTTGGCGATGGCGGCGCCGCTCACGTCGGGCACGCTCATCCCGAGCACGAGCGAGTACACGAGGTTGCCCACCACCACGTTGCGGCCCTGCACCGTCTCGTGCTCGGCGTACCAGGCGTTCGTGTGCAGCGGATGGTGGTTCATCGTGATCATGCAGAAGAGGTGGTCGTCGTACTCGGTGATGGTCTTGCCGGGCCAGTGCTTGTACACGTCGCCGACCACGAAGTCCTCGAGGTACCGGCCGAAGGGCCGGTCGTAGGTCGTCACGCCTGCGACGGTAGCGCCGTCCCCGGCGAGCTCACCCGGTGGCGCGGTCGGGCTCCTCGGCGTTCTCCGCGGGCTCCTCGGGAGTGGCCGCCGCCGGAGGCGGGCGGTGGCCGTACCGCTCGGCCCAGTCGAGGCGGTTCTCGGCCTCGGCGGCGGCCTCCGCCGCGACCTGGCGCAGCTTCTCGAGGCGCCGGGCCCGGGTGATCGACCACGGCCCGTAGCGCAGCGAGAAGTAGGAGATGCCGCCGATGGGCAGCGTCATCCAGTACTGGATGAAGCGATACGAGGCCACGCCGAGCGCGGCGCTGGTGCGGTCGGCGCCGAACCCGACGAGCGTCGGGATGAGCACACCTTCGACGATGCCGAGACCGCCGGGCGTAATGGGGAGGGCGGCGAGCACGTTGGCGAGGCCGAACGCCACGAGCAGGCCGACGGCGTCGACGTTGGCCCCGTAGGCCCGGAGGAAGACCCACAGCGACGCCGCGTCGAGCAACCAGTTGGCTGTCGCCCACAGGATCACGCGCCGCATGAGCTGCGGCTCGGCGAGCAGCTCCTTGAGGCGCTGGGCGAGCCGCTTCACCACGGCGCCCGTGCGCTCCTCGTCGAGCCAGTGGACCTTGCGGGCGACCGCCCGCAGCGCCCGCTCGGCGACGTCCTCGCCCTTGACGAGCCCGATCACGATGGCGGCGAAGAACCCCATGATGAACACGCCGACGATGGCGGCCGTGACGTAGAGCGGGTTGAATCCGGCCGCCGGGATCGAGATCAGCAGGGCGAGCCACAGGATGACGTTGAGCACGACGGCCGAGGCGAGGCCGGACGTGGCCAGGGCGAAGCCGGCGTCGGGGCCGCGCACCCCGGCCACGGTGAGGAGCCGGTAGCCGAGGGCGGATCCGGCGGCGCTGCCCCCTGGGATGGTGTTGGCGACGGCCTTGGTGGCGAGTTGGATGCGGAAGAGCCGGTTGAACGGGAGGCAGGCCGGCGGCAGGCACGCCCGGGTCATGAAGCTGTAGGCCAGCAAGGCGCTGGCCTCGAAGGCGACACCGAGGACGAGCAGCAGCGGGTTGACGGTGGTCACCTCGTCGTAGGCGCTGCGCAGGCCGCCGATCTGCGGCAGGACGAGGTAGTAGACGACGAAGATGAGGATCAGGAGCTTGACGGTGCGCCGGATGCCCTTGAAGACCGCGGACGACTCCTTCTCCTGAGGCTCGTCCACCGGCCCCGGATCGGCGGTCGCGGGCACCTCCGACATCGACTACTTGCTACTCCAGATCGGAGGGTCGGCGGCGATCATCAGCGAGGCGCGTACCCTTCGACGATCGCCTGCAAGACAGGCACGAGGTTCGGGCGCAGCTCGGCCGGCGTCTTCCCGAGCCGCACGAACACCAGGTCTCGGTCGGGCGCCACGACGATGTACTGGCCCTCGTAGCCGTGGGCGGCGAAGACGCCCGGGAACTCGCGCCAGAGCCACCAGTGGGCGCCGTACCCGAACGGCTCGTCGGCAGGCACGATGGCCACGGGCGCGCGGGCCAGGTCGACCCATCCGGCCGGGAGGAGGTCGCGCCCGCCCGCCAGGTAGAGCTGGCCGAAGCGAGCGAAGTCGCGTGCCGTCGCCCACAGGAACGACGAGCCGACGAAGGTGCCGGCGTCGTCGAAGCGGGGATCGGCCGACGTCATGCCGAGCGGCCCGAACAGCGCGTCGTGGACGAAGGCCTTCATGGCCTCGGGGCCCCCGACGGCGTCGCCGATCATCCGGGCGAGGATGTTGGTGGTGCCCGACGAGTAGCTCCACACCGTGCCGGGGTCGTGATCGAGCGGCAGCTCGGCGGCGTAGGCGGCCACGTCGTGCTGGCCGGCGCCGAACAGCATGTCCAGGCAGTGGGAGATGCCGACGTCGACGTAGTCCTCCACGAACCGCAGGCCCGACGTCATCGTGAGGAGGTGGCGGACGGTGATGGCGCGGCGCGGGTCGCCGGCGTCCTGCCACTCGGGCACGGGTGCGGGCCCGTCGAGGTCGGCGTCGATGTAGCCGCTACGGATGGCGATGCCGAGCAGCGCCTGCGTGACGCTCTTGGCCGTCGACCACGAGACGAGCGTGGTGTCGGCGGTGGTGTCGGGGCCGTACCGCTCCAGCACGACCTCGCCGCCCTGGACCGCCAGCACGGCGAGTGTGAGCCCGAGCTCGGGCGGCTGGGCCATGAGACGATCGACGGCGCGCTCGACAGTGCTACTCATCGGTCGTCCTTGTCGATCCACTTGTGCACCGGCGGCGGCGGCGGGGTCTCGAGGAGGGCGAGCACCTCGCTCACGGAGCCGGCGACATGGGCGAGGTCGCGATGGACGGGGCGGAGGAATCCGGCGGCGACGGCGCCGTCGAGCAGGCGCTGGAAGGGTGCCCAGAAGCCGTCGACATCGAGCAGCACGACGGGCTTGGTGTGGAGGCCGAGCTGGCCCCACGTGAGGATCTCACACAGCTCGTCGAACGTCCCCAGTCCGCCCGGCAGCGCGATGAACCCATCGGCCAGGTCGGCCATGAGCGCTTTGCGTTCGTGCATCGAGGCGGTGACGCGCAGCTCGGTGAGGCCCTGGTGGGCGATCTCCTTGGCCACGAGGGCGTCGGGCATGACGCCCGTGACCGATCCGCCGGCGGCGAGGGCGGCGTCGGCCACGGCGCCCATGAGTCCGACATGGCCGCCGCCGTACACCAGCCCGATGCCCTTCACCGCCAGCGTCGTGCCGAGGTCGGTGGCGGCGGCGGCGTAGGCGGGCGACGCCCCTCGGCTCGAGCCACAAAAGACGCACACCCTCATGGCGTCGAGTGTGGCACGCCGACCCGAAGTTGGACCGGAGACAGCCCGAAAGGGCACTGAGGGATCCAACTTCGGTCCCGATTAGCCTCCCGCCATGCCCGTGGGCCCCGACCTCACCGCCGCCGCCACTGTGGTCGACCTGGCCCGCGACGTCGTGAATGCAGGGGCGCGCCAGCTCACGGCCCTCGGCGGTCCCGACGCCGCCCAGGTGCTCGCCTACGACCTGGCCCACGCCGCCGCGGGCGTGGAGACGGCGCGGTCGATGCTCGACTACGGGGCCAAGGGCGACGTCGAAGCGGCCGTTGCGTGCGCGTTCGTGGCCGACGTCGTCCACGACCTCGCCGGCCGCCTCGAGGGCCGCGAGGCGTTGTGGGGCGTGGGGCGGGCCGCCCTCGCGGGCGCTCGCGAGTTCCTCGCCGCCTACCGCGACCCCGACTTCCTCGCCGGGCTGGCCGCCGCCGACAGCCCGCGCCACCTCGACGACGACTTCGAGCTCGTGCAGGACACGTTCCGTCGCTTCGCCGAGGAGAAGATCGCACCCGCCGCCGAGCACGTGCACCGCACCAACGGCGACGTGCCGGAGGACATCATCTCCGGCTTGGGAGAGATGGGGGCCTTCGGGCTCTCCGTGCCCGAGCAGTACGGCGGCTGGGCCGGCGGCGGCGACCAGGACTACCTCGGCATGGTGGTGGCCACGGAGGAGCTGTCACGGGGCTCACTCGGCATCGGCGGCTCGCTCATCACCCGTCCCGAGATCCTCACCCGCGCCCTCGTGAAGGGCGGCACGGAGGCGCAGAAGCGGGAGTGGCTCCCGAAGCTGGCGACCGGGGAGGTGATGGCGGCGGTCGCCGTCACCGAGCCCGACTTCGGCTCTGACGTCGCCGGCATCAAGGTGACGGCCACGCCGGCGCACGGTCCCGACGGCGACCCGGGCTACGTCGTCAACGGCGTGAAGACGTGGTGCACCTTCGCGGCGCGCGCCGACGTCCTGATGCTGCTGGCGCGCACCGACCCCGACCGGAGCAAGGCCCATCGCGGCTTGTCGATCTTCGTCGTGCCGAAGGAGCAGGCCAACGGCCACGGCTTCGTGCTCGAGCAGCCAGGCGGCGGACACATGGAGGGACAACCGATCGACACCATCGGCTACCGCGGCATGCACTCCTACGAGCTGTCGTTCGACGGGTGGTGGGTGCCGGCGACCAATCTCATCGGCGGCGACGACGGGCTGGGCCGCGGCTTCTACCTCCAGATGGAGGGCTTCGAGAACGGCCGGCTGCAGACAGCGGCGCGCGCCCTCGGCGTGATGCAGGCCGCTTACGAGGCCGCGCGCGCCTACGCCGCCGACCGGCGCGTCTTCGGCCGGCCCATCGGTGACTACCAACTGACGCAAGTGAAGCTGGCGCGGATGGCGATCGTGATCCAGGCCGCCCGCCAGTTCGCCTACGCCGTCGCCCGGATGATGGCCAAGGGCCAGGGCGCGATGGAGGCGTCGATGGTGAAGGCGTACGTCTGCAAGTCGGCCGAGTGGGTCACCCGGGAGGCGCTGCAGATCCACGGCGGCTACGGCTACGCCGAGGAGTATGTCGTGAGCAGGTTGTTCGTCGACGCCCGGGTGCTGTCGATCTTCGAGGGCGCCGACGAGACCCTGTGCCTGAAGGTTATTGCCCGCCGGCTCGGCGACGCCGGGTCGTAGCGTCACCCCCTCATGGGGGTCGAAGTACGCACCATCACCACCGACGAGCACGAGGCCTGGACCGACGCCATGATGCGCGGCTTCCTGATGGAGCCGCGCCCTGGCCAGGCCGAGGCGAGCCGTCCGCACCAGGACCTGTCGCGGGCGTGGGCGGCGTTCGACGGGTCGTCGATCGTGGGAACGCTGCGGTCGTTCGCCTCCGAGATCACCGTGCCGGGGGGCGCCATCGTGCCGAGCGCGGCGCTCACCAACGTCACGATGCGGCCGACGCATCGGCGCCAGGGGATCATGCGCCGCATGATCGAGCCCGACCTGACCGCGGCTCGCGAGCGGGGCGAGCCGGTGGGCATGCTCATCGCCGCCGAGTATCCGATCTACTCGCGCTTCGGCTACGGGCCGTCCACCGATCACGCCACCTACACCGTCGACGCCCGCACGGCGCGTTTCACGGTGGACCCTCCGGGCACGGTGGAAATCGTCGACGGGCCGGCGCTGCGCCGCGAGGCGCCGGCCCTGTACGAGCGGTTCCGCCGCAGCACGCCCGGGGCCATCGAGCGCAACGAGCACTGGTGGGACGTCAATCTGCAGATCGTCGCCGTGCCCGGCGACAAGCCGTGGAAGGGCTTCAACGCCCTCTATCGCAACGAGCGGGGCGAGCCCGAGGGCTACGTGCGCTACCACACCGACGGCGAATGGGACGCCCGCCGGCCCAATGTCACCCTCACCGTCGACGAGTTGCTGTCGGTCACGCCGGCTGCGTACGTCCGTCTCTGGCGCTACTGCTGCGAGGTCGACTGGGTGGCTCATGTGGAGGCCGGTGACCGCCGCGTCGACGAACTGCTGCCGTGGTTCGTCGACGACGCCCGTCACGTCGTGCAGAAGTGGCGCGCCGACTTCCAGTGGCTGCGCGTGCTCGACCCCGCCGCCGCGCTGGGCGCTCGGCGCTACCTCACACCGGGCCGCGTCGTGCTCGAGGTCGTCGATCCGCTCGGGCTGGCTGGAGGTCGGTTCGCCGTCGACGGCGGCCCGGATGGCGCCTCGGTCTCCGCAACGGACTCGTCGGCGGAACTCACGGTTCCGGTTGACGCCCTCGGCGCCGCCTATCTCGGTGGCACCACCTTGCGCACGCTGGCCCGCGCCGGCCGCATCGACGTGCACGACGACGGCGCGCTGGCCGTCGCCGACGCCATGTTCCGCGGCGAGGTGACGCCCTGGTGCACGACCTGGTTCTGACAGACTGCCAAGCGTGACGCTCGCCCTCTTCCTGAAGATCGACGGCATCAAGGGCGAGAGCACCGACGTCAAGCACAAGGACGAGATCGACATCGAGTCCTTCAGTTGGGGCGTGAGCCACCCCGGCGTCGTCACCACCGGAGGCGGCGGCGGCAGCGGTCGCCCCGTGTTCCCCGACGTCACGATCGTCGCCCGCCAGAGTGTGGCCTCACCGGCGCTGTTCCTGGCGTGCGCCCAGGGCAAGCACATCGCCACGGCCGTGCTCACTGCCCGCCGCCAGGGCAACGTCGGCCTCGACTACTACACGATCACCTTCAGCGACATCGTGATCACGGCCTTCCACGAGGTGGGCTCGGAGGGCGCCGAGGACGTGTCCGAGTCGATCTCGTTCAACTACGAGAAGATCAAGCTCGAGTACCACCGCCAGAACGCCACCGGCGCCCTCGCGGCGCCGGTCACGGCCGGGTGGAACGTCGGCATCAACAAGAAGCTCTGAACTGGTGCGCGATATGCGTCGTAAAGGTCGCGAAACCGCATCAGTTCGGAATTAGAACCAGGCCAGGAGGTCCGAGAGCGACGTGATGCGGTGGTGGCCGTCGCCGTCGGTGTCGGTGTAGGGGTCGAGCAGGACGGGCACCAGGCCGGCGGCCCGAGCGCCGCCCACGTCGTAGCGGATGCTGTCGCCGACGTAGGCGACGCGCTCGCGGGGGACGCCGAGTTGCTCGAGGGCTGAGGCGAAGATGCCGGGGTCCGGCTTCGACACACCCACGACGTGCGAGTCGACCACGCACACGACGCACGCCCCGTCCCCATCGCCCACTTGACACACGCCGAGCCGGCGCAACACGGCCTCGATCTGCCCGCTGGCGTTCGAGACCACGCCGATCGGTACCTCCCGGGCCGCGAGCCCTCGCAGCACCTCGATGGCGCCGTCATTCGGGTAGCGCCACAGCCACGAGTTGAACGTGTCGCGCAGGACGGGCACGGCGACGTCGAACTCGTCGTCGGGCACACCGACCGCGCCCACGTACGCGCAGTGGTACTGGTGCCAGCCCGGGTCGTCGCCGACGTCGTGGGCCCGCATGGCGAGGTAGTGGGCGCGATGGTGGACGGCGGGGTCGAGCGAGCCGCCGTAGGGACCCAGCAGCGGGCCCAGCACGGTCGGGTCGGGAACGACCAGGACGCCGCCGGCGTCGAACAGGATGGCGTCGAGGACCGGTGCGGTCACGAGCGGGTGAATCCGGCCCGCTGCCCCCGGCTCACGAACTTGATCGCCATCTTGCGCGACGCCTCGTCGATCATCTCGTCGCCGAACATCACCGCGCCCTTGCGCTCGCCCTCGGTGGCCTTCTCGTAGGCATCGAGGATGTCCCACGCCCGGTCGAACTGCTCCTGGGTGGGCGAGAACAGCTCGTTGAGGATCGTGACCTGATCCGGGTGCAGCGCCCACTTGCCGTCGTAGCCGAGCACGCGGGTGCGCTGGCAGTAGTCGCGGAACGCGTCAGGGTCGCGGATCTTGAGGAACGGACCGTCGATCACCTGGAGGCCGTTGGCCCGTCCGGCCATCAGGATCTTGGAGAAGACGTAGTGGAAATGATCGCCGGGGTACTCGGCGATCTGCACGCCGCCGGTGAGCACGGGCATCTCCATCGACGCCGCGAAGTCGGCCGGCCCGAAGATGATCGCTTCCAGCCGCGGCGAGGCGGCGCAGATCTCCTCGACGTTGATGAGGCCCCGTGTGGTCTCGATCTGGGCCTCGATGCCGATGTGGCCGGCGGACAGGCCGGCGTGGGCCTCGACTTGGCTGAGCAGCAGGTCGAGGGCGACCACTTCGGCCGCCGTCTGCACCTTGGGGAGCATGACCTCCTCCAGCCGCTCCCCCGCGTTGCCGACGACCTCCACGACGTCGAAGGCCGTCCACTGCGTGTCCCACGCGTTGACGCGCACGCACAGGACCTTGTCGCCCCAGTCCTGGTTCTTGACGGCGTCGACGACCTTGGCCCGCGCCGCCTCCTTCTCCAGCGGCGCCACCGAGTCCTCCAGGTCGAGGAACACCATGTCGGCCGGCAGCGTGGGCGCCTTGCCCAGCATCTTCTCGCTCGAGCCCGGCACGGACAGGCAGGAGCGTCGGGGCAGGTCACGGGTACGCGAGGACATGGTCGCCTACGCTAGTCAGGCGCCGCCCGAGCGGGCCCAGGCCGCTACGAGAGGACGCGGCGGAAGTGATCGATCGTGCGCTCCCAGGCCACCTGCGACGTGTCGGGGTCATGCACATCGGGCCGGGTGTCGTTGAAGAAGGCGTGGTCGACGTCGGGGTACACGATGATCTCGACGTCCTTGCCCGCCGCCTTCAACGTGTTCTCGAGCTCCTGCGCCTTCTCGGGTGAGAAGTAGGCGTCGTCGGCGGCGTAGTGGCCGAGGACGGCGGCGTCGAGCTTCGACCAGTCGGGCTGGGCCGACGGCCACGGGATCAGGCCGTAGAACGGCACGACGGCCTTCACCGCGTCGGGCCGCAACGTGCCGGTGACGAGGGCCAGCCCGCCGCCCATGCAGAACCCGACGACGCCGACCTGGTCGTGCCCACTGCGCTCCTGCAGCAGCGTCACGGCGCCGGACAAGTCCTTGGCCGCCTGCTCGATGTTCATGGCCATCATGAGCTTGCCGGCCTCGTCGGGTTCGGTGGTGCTGGCCCCGTGGTAGAGGTCCGGGGCCAGGGCCACGAACCCCTCGGCCGCGAACCGGTCGGCCACGTCCTTGATGTGCGGCACGAGGCCCCAGTACTCCTGGATCACGAGGATCCCCGGGCCGGGATCCCCTGACGGCATGGCGAGGTACCCCGGTGCCGTGCCGCCGTTGCTCGCGAACTCGACCATCTCACCCATGGCCGCGACCCTAACCCCGGCGGACGCGTCAGTACGTGCCGCCGAGCTTGCGGTGATCCCAGCTGACGACCCGCTCGACGTCGATCACGACGCCGACGCGCTTGCCCGCCTGGGCCTCGATGAAGGTGAGGCCCTGCTCGGTGACGGGGCCGGTGTAGCGCTCGGCCACGGCGGCGCCGATGGCGACGATCTCGCCCTTGTCCTCCACGATGCGCGCGGTGCCGAACAGCTCGGCGCCCCGCAGCTCGTTGTAGGTCTCGCCGTCCTCCACGAGGGCCGTGACCTTGGGATCGCGCCGCAGGTTCACGATCTTCTGGCTCTTGGCGAACGTCCAGAACGCCGGCTTGCCGCCGACGAACCCGTACCACATGGCGTGTACGTGGGGATGGCCGCTCGGCCCGATGGTGGCGACGTTCATGGTGTGGCGCTCGTCGAGGAACGTCTGCAGTTCCTCAGGCGTCATCCGGATGAGATCACGGCGCGACGGCATGGCCGCGGAGTCTCCTAGAACGCCGTGGGGCGGAACAACTCCGGAGTCACGGGGCAGTCGATCCGCTTCACGCCCTCGACGGCGGGCTCGGGTCCGGCCGGCCCGCACAACGAGTCGATCAGGTCGAGGGGCACGCACTCGTCGTCGCTGTCCCACGGCTCGCTGGCCTCGTCGAGGCGGCTCAGCAACGCGTCCCACATGCGTCCGGGCAGCACCCGCCCGATCCCGCCGACCATCCACACGGGCACGCCAGCGTGGCGGCCGACCGCGGCCGCGGCCCGGGAGCCGGACACCGCGATCGCACCCGACCCGCCGATGGCGGTGGCCTCGAGCAGCACGAGATCGGCGGCGGCGGCGGCCGCACCGAGGCCGGCCGTGGGCACTTCCTCGGCGTCGACGTCGGCTCGGCGCAGGCGGCGGGCGAGGCCCGAGCCCTCGCCGAGCGCATCGACCACGAGCACGTCGAGGTCGCCGCGGCGCACGAGTACGTCACCGACGATGTCGGGCCATCCGAGGACGCACACGGTGGCGTCGGACGGCAGGGCGTCGGCCAGTGCCGATGACGTGGGGTCGGCGTCGATCTCGTCGGCGGCACGGTACGCCTCGGCCAGTGGATCGGTGGCGGTGAGCACACGTGCGCACAACCACCACAGGGGCGCCGACGTCACGTGCCGGTCGACGATCCGGCGGCACGCCGTCACCAACCCGGCCGGGTCAAAGCCGAGACCCGACAGCGCGCCCGCCGTTTCGCGCACCAACAACCCCTGGGGCGCACCCGACGAACGGGCCACATAGCGGAGCCGCTCGATGGGGTGCATCTGGCGGACCCTACCGCCCGATCCGCTACCTTCCTCGGCCGTGGCGACCGATCCCTCCGCCGACCTCACGCTGACGCCGCTCAAGGGCGACGGCCGCACGGTCGAAGAGTGGTTGACGGTCTTTCACCTGGTCACAGTGGTCGTCGATCCCTACACCAACGAGAGTGCGTGGGTGCTCGATGTGGCGGGGCGGATCCTGCGTGAGTTCCGCGACGCCGCCGTGCGCGTCAGTTGGCTCGTCACCTCCGACGGTGACGACGCCCGCGCCTTCCTCGGTCCGCTCGCCAACGAATTCCTCACCTTCACCGACCCCGACCGCGTCGCCGTCAAGGCGCTCGGCCTCGAGCACCTCCCGGCGTTCGTGTTCATCCTCATGGACGGCACGGTGGAGGCGGCCGCCGAAGGGTGGGACCCCAACACGTGGCGCACCGCGGCCGAGACGGTGGCCACCGCGGTCCACTGGTCCCGCCCCGTCATTCCCGAGCCCGGCGACCCGCCGGCCTTCGTCGGCACCCCCGCCCTCGGCTGAATCCTTCATTCCTCGCCGATGTGACGGTTTTCGACAACAGTTGTCGAAAAGCGTCACTTCGAGCGGGAGGGGCCGGCCGTCGGCACGCCGCCTTTGGTCATGGCGAGCACGTCGAGGGCGGTGTCGACGTCGTCCTCGGAGAGCAGGCCCTCCTCCAGCACCACGTCGCGCAAGGTCCGGCCCTCGGCCTGTGACCGCTTGATGACCTTGGCCGCCGCCTCGTACCCGATGTACGGGTTCAGGGCCGTGCCGATCGACGGCGACGACAACGCGTAGTCGCGGCACCGCTCGACGTCGGCCTCGATGCCGGCCACGCACTTGTCGGCCAGCGTCTCGGCCACCCGGGCCAGCAGCCGGATCGACTCCAGCAGGTTGCGGGCGATCACGGGCAGCATCACGTTCAGCTCGAGATTGCCCATGGCACCGCCCCACGCCACGGCAGCGTCGTTGCCCACCACCTGGGCCACGACCTGGTGCACCGCCTCCGGGACGACCGGGTTCACCTTGCCCGGCATGATCGACGACCCGGGCTGCAGGTCAGGAAGGCGGATCTCGGCCAGCCCGCACCGCGGTCCCGAGCCCATGAGCCGGAGATCGAAGGCGATCTTGTTGAGGCTCACGGCGACGACCCGGCACATCCCGCTGGCCTCCACGAGCGCGTCCCGGGCACCCTGGGCCTCGAAGTGGTCGCGAGCCTCGGTGAGCGGCAGGTCGAGGTCGCGCGCCAAGCGGGCGATGACCGCCCGGGCGAAGCCCTTGGGGCAGTTGATGCCAGTGCCGACGGCCGTGCCGCCGAGGGGTAGCTCGCCGACGCGGGGGAGGATCGACTGGAGCCGTTCGACGCCGTGCTCGACGGCGGCGGCGTAGCCCCCGAACTCCTGCCCGAGGGTGACAGGCGTGGCGTCCATCAAGTGGGTGCGGCCCGCCTTCACGACGTCACGGAACTGCCGCTGCTTGCGCCGCAACACCTTGGCGAGGTGCTCGAGGGCGGGGACCAGCTCGCGTGCGATCTCCTGCGTGGCGGCCAGGTGGATGGCCGACGGGAACACGTCGTTCGACGACTGCGACGCGTTGACGGCGTCGTTCGGGTGCACGTCGGAGCCGAGTCGCTCCTCGGCCAGCGTGGCCAGCACCTCGTTCATGTTCATGTTCGACGACGTGCCCGACCCGGTCTGGTACACGTCGACGGGGAAGTGGTCGTCCCACCCGCCGGCCACCACCTCCTGGGCCGCCTCGTGGATGGCCGTGGCCACGTCCTTCGGGATGACCTTCAGGTGCCCGTTCTCCAGCGCCGCCGCCCCCTTGATGGCGGCCAGCGCGCTGATGAGGGCCCGCTCGATCCGCAGGCCGCTGATCGGGAAATTCTCCACAGCCCGCTGGGTCTGGGCCTGCCACTTGGCGTGGGACGGCACCCGGACCTCGCCCATGGAGTCGTGCTCGATGCGGTACTCGCTCATGGAGATGACGCTACGACCGCTTCCAACTCTTCTTGTCGGGCGAACGCGCCGGATGGGGCGCGATCCGCCGACAAGATCTGGGGTGGGGGGCGGTGAGTAGCGTCAGCAGCTGTGTTCCAGGAAATGCTGCCCATCGGTCACCACGACGACACGCCGTACAAGCTCCTCACCACCGAGGGCGTCACGGCGTTCGAGGCCGGCGGCCG
>DASXAI010000347.1:0-4197 GCA_036406775.1 Acidimicrobiales bacterium | reverse complement strand
CTCGCCGGTACCGGCGCTCAGGGACACGCTCACTGCCAAGCAGTGGGCCGTCGTGCAGACGTTGAGCGCCGACCCGGGCCTCGTGCCGAACTATGAGCTCGAGGCCTACGACCTGGGGGTGCTGTTCGACGAGATCAAGACGGCCAAGCCTCTCCCCGACATCCCGGTGGTCGTGGTCCGGCGGGGCGGGGCCAGGATGTACGACGTCCCGGTGCCTGAAGGGTTTCCCCTGACGCAGGCCGAGATGGACGCGATGTACCAGGCGCAGTGGGAGACCCAAGCGCAGTGGGCCGAGAGCGTGCCCGCCGCCGAGATGATCGCCGTTCCCGGCACCACGCACGACGTCCACACCCAACGCCCCGACGCCGTCGTCGCCGCGATCCGGTCCGCCATCTCCAAGACCTGATCCATCGACCTTCGACACCATCGAGAAAGGAAGAGCGATGATGCCTCCCAGCACCCCGTCAACGCTTGCTCGTCGCAGCCGCGGCGTGGTGAGCATGCTGGCCGTGACGGCCGTAGCCGTCGCCTCCGCGGTGACGACGAGCGCGGCTGCCGCAGCGCCGACGTCGAGCGCTAGGACCTTCGCCAAGCGGGTGAACATCGGCAACGGCCGGTCGATGTACATCGAGTGCCGCGGCAAGGGATCACCCACGGTGCTCCTGCTGTCCGGGCTGCTCGGGGCCTCCGACCTCTGGCACGCCGCCGATCAGAAGCCCCCGACGGTCTACGGGAGTGTCGCCCGGTCCACGCGTGTGTGCGCATACGACCGGCCGGGCACATTTCGAAGCGACGGGGAGCTGAGCCGCAGCGACCCGGTTCCGCAGCCCACCACGACGCGGAACGCGGTTGCTGACCTCGACGCGTTGCTGGAGGCCGCTGACGTGCCGGGGCCCTACGTCCTCGCCGCGCATTCGTATGGGGGCCTCATCGCCCGGGTGTTCGCCAGCGAGCATCCCGACGAGGTCAAGGGCATCGTCTTCGTCGACGCCCTGGCGCCCGAGGTCCGCGCCCACATGACGCCAGAGGAATGGACGACCTGGAAGCAGTTCAACGGCCCGCGGCCCGCGATGATCGAGGACTACCCGGCGATCGAGCGCATTGACTTCGACGAGAGCCTCGACGCGGTTGTGGCGGCGGCTCCGGTTCGGCCCATGCCGGTGGCCGTGCTCACCGCCTCCCACAAGTGGGCCGAAGAACTCCCCAAGCTCATCGATGCCGGTCAGCTTCCACCCGACACGCCCCGCGACTTCGGGACAGTCATGGACCGGGTGTGGACCGCTGCGCAGAACGACCTCGCCGCCCTCGTGCCCGGCGCGGTGCACATCACCAACACGCACTCCGGCCACAACATCATGATCGAGAACGCGCCGGCCGTCATCCGGTCGATCCGTCGAGTGATCAACGCAGTCCGAGCCGGTCGCAGCGCGGTGAAGGTCTGAACTGTCCCGACCCTCCCATGAAACGGAAGGACACACCTCTCATGAAAACACTCTGGTCATCACCGCTGCCACCATGGTCCTCCTCGCGGCCTGCAGCTCTTCCGGCCAGTCCAAGCCAGAATCGGCGCCGCCAACCACAGCCGACGGGCCGCCCGGCCCGGGCACGACGGGGGCGTACGGTGGTGCTGTGACACGGGCCCAGGTCGACGCCGCCGTTTCCAAGATCGATGACATCGTCCAGTCGGGGATGTCGTCGACCGGCGTGCCCGGCGTCGCCGTCGCCGTCGTGTTCCACGACCAGGTCGTGTTGGCCAAGGGCTACGGTGTGCGGACAATCGGCCAGCCCGACAAGATCGACACGGACACGGT
Organism: Acidimicrobiales bacterium; assembly: GCA_036406775.1. Taxonomy (GTDB): domain Bacteria; phylum Actinomycetota; class Acidimicrobiia; order Acidimicrobiales; family Ilumatobacteraceae; genus DASXAI01. The sequence goes on along the minus strand of DASXAI010000347.1, from coordinate 2,386 downwards.
GTTCCAGCTGGCCTCGATGTCGAAGCCCGTCAGCAGCACGGCCGTGGCCGCCCTCGTCGGCAAGGGTGTCATCAAGTGGTCGGATCCGGTCCACCCGTATGCGCCGAGCCTCGTGTTCAGTGATCCGTGGGTCACCGACCACGTCACCTTCGCCGACCTGTACTCGCACCGCACCGGACTGCCCGGTGATGCCGGCGACTCGCTCGAGAGCATCGGTTACACGCGAGACCAGATCCTGCAGCGACTGCGCTACGTGCCGCTCAACCCGTTCCGCGCGTCGTACGGCTACGCCAACTTCGGCACGACCGCAGGAGGGGACGCCGCCGCCAAAGCGGCCGGGGTCGGCTTCGAAGACATGATGGACCAGCAGCTGTTTCAGCCGGCCGGCATGACCGCAAGCAGCGCGCGGTACGCCGACTTCCTCGCCCGTGCCGACCGGGCCACCATCCACGCCCGCATCGACGGCAACTGGGTGCCAGGCCCGCCCCGCATGCCCGACGCCCAGGCCCCCGCCGGCGGCGTCTCGTCGAACATCAAGGACATGGCCACGTGGATGCGCTTGCAGCTCGCCGGCGGCAAGCTCGCCGGCCAGCAGATCGTGGCCGAGGACGCCCTGGCCGCGACGCACACGCCGCAGATCGTGATCGATCCACTGGCGGCGCCCGACGCTCCCGGCGACTTCTACGGGCTCGGCTGGATCGTCGGTGTGAACCATCTCGGCTACATGCGCTGGGCCCACTCCGGCGCCTTCACCAACGGCGCCGCCACCACGGTCCAGCTCCTCCCAACGGAGCAACTCGGCGTGGTGGTGCTCACCAACGGCCAGCCCATCGGCCTGTCCGAAGGCGTCGCCGACGACATCATCGACACCGTGGTGAAGGGCGCCCCCACCCAGGACTGGGTGAAGCACTGGGGCGAACACTTCGCCCCCGAGTACATCCCGGACCCGTCGCTCGTGACGCCACCAGCGAACTCGACACCCGCCCAACCGAACGACGCCTACACCGGCTCGTACGCCAACGACTTCTACGGCACCTTCGAGGTGACCGACGGACCGGCCGGCCTGTCGCTCGTCGAGGGACCGGCCAAGGTCACGTTCCCGCTGACTCACTTCGACGGGAACACGTTCCTCGAGTTCCCCGTTGCCGGCGAGCCGCACAAACCCCTGGCGATCGAATTCACCATGGGCCCTGACGGCAAGGCCTCGGCCATCAGCCTCGGCGGCGCCGACGGCGGCGGACTGGAGACCCTCACCCGCGCCTGACGGTGCGGTTGTCTGTCGCTGCAGCTGCACACCAACGTCCACCCACGAAGGAGCCGAACGATGACCTGGGGATCGATCCGGCGGCACGCGTGGATGGCGGCACTCGTGGCCGTCGTCGCCTCGTCCGTCGCGGTGTCCGCAACCGCAGTTGCCGGAGCCGGCAAGGACCGGCCTGAGCTGTCCGCGATCACGGTCCGCCCGCTCCACGAGGCGCAGGTCGTCCGCGGCGACCAGGACGGCAAGGACCACGTCGAATACGACCTGCTCGTCGTCAGCGCGGTCAGCGACGAGGTCACCCTGACGAGCGTGACCGTCCTCGATCGCGCCGGAAACGAGCTCGGCCGGATCGACGGGGACACGCTCGCCGCCGCAACCCAGAACCTCTTCACACACGCGCCAGTGCCCGCCATACCCTCATCGGGTGCGGTTGCCGTCGAGGTCGATCTGGCCCTGGCGCCGGGCACCGCGCCGGCCCAGCTCACCAACCGAATCGCGTACACCCTTCCCGAAGGCTCGCCGAGCGCGGTGGCCCTCGACATCATCGAGGGCCAGGTGGACGGCCCCAAGGTCGCGGTCAACCGCCGACCCGCCATCGTGATCGAGCCGCCCCTCGCCGGGGCTGGCTGGCTCGCTACCAGCGCCTGTTGCGGACCCAATCCGCACCGCGACCTTCGACTCGCCATCGACGGTCACCGCATCGAAACCCCCGAAACGTTCGCCGTCGACTGGGGCCGACTCGAGGGAAGCAAGCTCTGTGAAGGGAAATGCAGCACGAACGAGCAGTTCTTCGGTTTCGGAGCGAAGGTGCTCGCGGTCGCCGACGGAACGGTGGTCTTCACCCAGGACGGTGAGCTGGAACAAACTCCGGGCGCGGTGAAATCCGCCGAGAAACAATCGCAGATCGGCGGCAACAAGGTGATCCTCCAGATCGCGCCCAAAATCTTCGCCGCGTACGAGCACCTGCAGCCGGGCAGCCTCACGGTGAAGGTCGGCGACAAGGTCAAGGCCGGGGCGGTCCTCGCCAAACTCGGGAACACCGGTCCCTCCACAGGCCCGCACCTGCATTTCGGACTCTTGGACGGGCCCGACATCTTCACCGGCCGCGCCTTGCCGTTCGTCTTC
>DASXAI010000346.1:0-5858 GCA_036406775.1 Acidimicrobiales bacterium | reverse complement strand
GCCATCCGCCTGTGCAACCGGTCGATCGTGCCCGTCGGCGACGACGTCCTGTTGGCGTGGGACGTCACCCCGGACGCGCCACCGTCGATGTGACGGAAACGAACCTCTGCGGTTCAGAACCGTCACATCGACGAGTGGGGGCACGGTCGAGCGGGTCAGTCGTGCGTGATGGCCTGCAGCACGTCGAGCCGGGCGGCCCGGCGAGCCGGCAGGGCGGCGGCGAGCACGGCCGCGACCGCGGCCACGACCACGATCAGACCGAGTTGCTGCACAGGCACCGTGAAGGAGTTGAAGCCCTGGCTCTCCATGGCCCGCACGAGGGTCCAGCTGAAGCCGAGGCCGATCACCGTGCCCAGCGTGGTGCCGAGCAGGGCGATCAACACTGACTCCCACCGCACGGTCGAGCGCACCTGGGCTCGGCTCATGCCGATGGCCCGCAGCAGCCCGATCTCACGGGTCCGCTCGAAGACGGACAGCGCCAGCGTGTTGGCGATGCCGAACAGGGCGATCACCAGCGCCATGGCGAGCAGCACGTAGACGAGGTTCAGGATCTTGTCGATCTGATTGGCGATCGAGCTCTTGAACTCCGACTTCGTCATCAGCTCGGCCGTCGGGTAGTCACGCAGGACTCCCTCGACGGCAGCCCGAGCCTGCTCCTTGGGCACGCCGGGGGCGGCGGACACGACGACGTCGTTGTCGACGTGGGCCGCCATGTTGGCGTCGAAGGCCGCGGTGGAGATGGCGTAGTCACCGAGGGGCTCCTTGATGCCGTAGATGGCAGCCACCGTGAACGACTCGTTGCCGGTCTCGGGGAACACGACACTGACGGTGTCGCCGACGTGCAGCTTCTTGCTCTTCGCCGTCTCGGCCTGCACGGCGATGTCGTGCTGACCCAGGCCGGTGACGCTGCCGGCGCGCATGTCGAGCGCCATGCTCTGCTCGACCCGGCTCGGATCGACGGCCGACGCCTGCGTCGTGGATCCATCGACCTTGGCGTCGAAGTAGCGCAGGGCCATGACGGCGCCGGTCTCGGGCAGGGCGTCGATGCGCTCGGTCACGGACGGGCTCAGGCCGCCCATGCCGTACTGGGTCGTGACGATCCAGTCGGTCCGCATCGCCCGGTCGATCGAGGCCGACACGGAGGCCTTGGCCGAGGCGGCGAACACGGTGATGAACGCCACCAGGCCGACGCCGATCATGAGGGCTGACGACGTGGCCGCCGTCCGCCGCGGGTTGCGCATCGCGTTCTCCCGGGCCAGCGTGCCGGCCATGCCGCGGACCCGCGGCAGCGGCCAACCGACGATCCGTGAGAACCGGCGGGCGATCACCGGGCCGAGGACGCTGACGCCGACGAAGATGGTGAGTGCACCGAGGCCGACGGCGGCGACACCGGCTCCCGACAACCCCTGGGCGAGGAAGGCGGCACCGGCGACGGTGGTGAAGAGCCCGAGCACGACCCGGCGCTTCGAGTTGGCCGAGCGGTCACGAGCGGTGGCCCGCAAGGCCTCGATGGGCGCCACCTTGGCCGCCCGGCGAGCCGGGAGCCAGGCCGCGACCAGCGTCACGACCACGCCGGTGACCATCGAGATGACGACGGTGCGAGTCTCGATCACCATCGGTGCCGACGGCAGGTCCATGCCGAAGGCCGACAGCACCGACCGCAGGCCTTGGGCGAGGCCGGCGCCCAGCACCACGCCGGCCGCCGAGGCGAACACGCCGACCATCAGGGCCTCGAGCCGGACCGAGCGCATCACTTGACGCCGGCGGGCGCCGATGGCCCGCAGGAGGGCCGTCTCCTTCGTGCGCTGAGCCACCGTGATCGAGAACGTGTTGTAGATCACGAACGACCCCACGACGAGGGCGACGACGGCGAACGCCATCAGGAAGATGCTGATGAACTGGAACGACGCTTCGGTCTGCTTCCGGGATTCGGCGGCGGCCTGGGTCCCGGTGATCACCTCGGTCTCCGGGTCCTGGACGGCGGCCCGCAGGTTGGCGGCGAGCTGCTCCTGGGAGACGCCGGCGGCGGCGACGACCTGGATGGCGCTGTACCGGCCGGGCGTGCCGATGACTTCGGCCGCCGTGTCCGGCGTGAACGCCACCACCTGGGCGCCCGCGGCGTCGTTGGCGCCGCCGTAGGTCGCGATACCGGCGATGCGGTATTCACGCGAGCCGACCTGGCTGATCACATGAACGGGCTCGCCCACCACGAAGTGACCCTTCGTGGCCGACGTCTTGTCGATGACGATCTCGTCCGGGGCGCGAGGCGCATGACCGGAGACGAGCTCCATCGGGTTCAGCGCGGGGGCATCCTGCCACCCGAGAGCGACCGGGACGGCCCGGTTCTGGTTGTTGTCGAGCAGGGCGCCGTCGTGGCCGACGACGACGGCGATGCCGAGCTGCTGGGGCTCGGCCGCCGCCACACCCTTGGTGGCGCGGACGGCCTCGAGGGTCGAGGCGCTGATCGTGCCACGGGTCGTGGCACCCTGGTTGGTGCCCTCCGTTGCCCGAGCCGAGCGGACCACGGCGTCGGTGGAGCGGTAGACGTTGGTCGAGATGGCGCTGTAGGACTTCTTGATCGTGTCGGTCAGGACGAACGTGCCGGCCATGAAGGCCACGCCGAGAAGTACAGCGATGCTGGTGAGGAGGAAGCGGGCCTTGTTGGCCCGGATGGACTTGAGGGTCAGTGCGAACATCTCGATCACGCTCCCAGGGTGCGCATGCGGTCGATCACGCTGTCGGCCGTCGGGTTGTTGAGGTCATGGACGATGCGACTGTCGGCCAGGAAGACCGCTCGGTCGGCATAGGCAGCGGCCACCGGGTCATGGGTCACCATCACCACGGTCTGGCCGAGTTCACGCACGGCTTGGCGGAGGAACGACAGGATCTCGGCTCCGGTACGGGAGTCGAGGTTCCCCGTCGGCTCGTCGGCGAAGACGATGTGGGGCCGGCCAGCGAGCGCCCGGGCGACGGCCACGCGCTGCTGCTGGCCGCCTGACAGCTCTGAGGGCCGATGGTTGAGCCGGTGCTGCAAGCCGACGGTACGCACGACGTGATCGACCCACGCCTGATCGGGCTTACGGCCGGCGAGCCGCATGGGCAGCACGATGTTCTCGGCGGCCGTGAGCGTCGGGATGAGGTTGAACGCCTGGAAGACGAAGCCGATGCGATCGCGTCGCAGCTGGGTCAGCTTCCGCTCCTTGAGCTTGCTGAGCTCGACGTCGCCGATCCAGATCGAACCGCTCGTCAGGCTGTCGAGCCCGGCGAGCGCGTGCATCAGGGTCGACTTGCCGGAACCCGACGGGCCCATGATGGCGGTGAAGCGCGCGGTTGCGAAGTCGACCGTGACGCCGTCGAGGGCCCGGACCTCGGCCTCACCTTGGCCGTAGACCTTGGTGGCGGCGACGGCTCGGGCGGCGGCGGGGTAGACGGGAAACGGTGGGGCGGTGGAGACGTTAGTGGGGTGGTCGAGGGTCAGGGTCATGACTGCTCCTTGGTCGAGGGTGCAGTCACGATGCGCTCCTGCCGCCGACCGGGCGTCGGCCCGGCGATGGTTGCGGATCGGCCTCAGGGTGATGACGCCGCCGGCTTCGCCCCGGCCCGCGTACATCTCGAGGTGTACGCGGGTGTCGACTCGAGGCTGACGTCCGCTCTGCGCACTACAGGTACATTTACCTGGTGGAACGCCTCAGCTCCGAGCGCCTGACTGAGCTCCGGAGCCGCGTGCGGGAGCTGAACCCGTGGGTGCTCGACGGGCTGCTGGCCACGGCCTTCCTGATCGTCGTGCTCGTCGGCCACTTCTCCGCCCGGAACGCGCCCATCGACTACCGCGACGCCGACGCCCTGTCGGTGCTGCTGACCATCGGCAGCGCCGTGCCGTACTACTTCCGGCGCCACGCGCCCCTGGCCGTCCTGCTGGTGAGCGAATTCTGCGTCGTCACGCTGACGATCGCGGAGTACCAGACGGGGGCAGCACCGACCGTCCTGCTCGTCGGCGTCTACACGGTGGCCGCCTACTGCACCCGCCGAGAGCGTCTCATCGGCATCGTCGCCATCCTGGCCGGGCTCATCGCCGTCACGGTCGCCGGCATCCCGGGCGACAGCGGGGCCGATGCCGGGTTCAACTTCATCCTGTTCACGGCCGCGTATCTCTTCGGCGCCACGGTCCGCAACCGGCGCCTGTACACGCAACAGCTCGAGGAGCGGGCCCGCACCCTCGAGCTCGAGAAGGAGGAAGACGCTCGCCGCGCTGTCACCGAGGAACGCCTGCGCATGGCGCAGGAGCTCCACGATGTCGTCGCCCACTCCATGGGCGTGATCGCGGTACAGGCGGGCGTGGGCGCGCATGTCATCGACACCGATCCGGCCGAGGCGAAGAAGTCGTTGGAGGCGATCTCGCACACGAGCCGGTCGACGCTGGCCGAGATCCGGCGCATGCTCGGCGTGCTGCGCGATGACAGCGGTGCGTCGTACGTCCCGGCGCCGGGCCTGGCCGACTTGGATCGCCTGGTGCGAGACGTCGGCGGTGCCGGGCTCGAGACCGACGTGCGCACCGAGGGCACGCGCACCGAGCTGCCGCCGGGCGTCGACTTCACGGCCTACCGGATCGTGCAGGAGGCGTTGACGAATGTGCTGAAGCACGCCGGCCGGGCCCGGGCCACGGTGACCGTCGGCTACGAGGATCAGGCCCTGCGGCTGGAGATCGTCGACGACGGCCGCGGCGTCAACGGCCGCGCCGAGCCGGGGGGGCACGGCTTGATGGGCATGCGGGAACGGGTCGGCGTGTACGGCGGCTCGTTCGAGGCCGGGCCACGGATCGGCGGCGGCTTCCGCGTGGCCGTCCGCCTGCCCTACGGGGAGCCGGCATGATCCGCGTCGCCGTGGCCGACGACCAGGCCCTCGTCCGGAGTGGCTTCGCGGTGCTGCTGCGCTCGGCCGGCGACATCGATGTCGTGGGCGAGGCGGCCGACGGGCGAGAAGCCGTGGCGCTGGTGGAGCGGGCCCGGCCCGACGTGATCCTGATGGACATCCGCATGCCCGACATGGACGGGCTCGAGGCCACCCGGCGCATCACGGCGAACGACGCCACGGCGTCGACTCACGTGCTGATCCTGACCACGTTCGATCTCGATGAGTACGTGTTCGAGGCGCTCCACGCCGGGGCGAGTGGCTTCCTGCTGAAGGACACCCTCCCCGACGAGCTGCTGGCCGCCGTGCGGGTGGTGGCGAGCGGCGAGGCGCTGCTGGCGCCGAAGGTCACGCGCCGACTCATCGAGCAGTTCGTGCAGCAACCGGTGGCGGCTCGCGCCGAGCCGCACCCCGGCCTGAGCTCCCTGACCGAGCGCGAGCGCGAAGTGTTGGCCGCCGTCGCCCGGGGCCTGTCGAACGCCGAGATCGGCGAGGAGCTGTTCATGTCGCACGCCACGGCCAAGACGCACGTGAGCCGGCTCCTGACGAAGCTCGACGCCCGTGACCGGGCCCAGCTGGTGGTGCTCGCCTACGAGGCGGGCGTGGTGGTGCCCGGCTCGAGCTGACGTTTCCGGTTCTCTCCTTCCACGCTTGTTGAACGACCTCAGAGGTCGTCGAATGGCGTGAAACGGGAGGATCTCAGGGATTCACGACGGGTTGTGCCACTCGCGCCCGTCGCGCTGGAGGAGTTGGTCGGCTTCGACCGGTCCCCACGATGCCGCCTCGTAGAGCGGCACCCGGCGTCGGTCCCCGGCCCAGTGCTGGATGATCGGATCGACGATCCGCCACGACTGCGCGACCTCGTCGGAGCGGATGAACAACGTCGGATCGCCGATGAGGGCGTCGAGCAACAGCCGTTCGTAGGCTTCGGGTGAACCTTCCCGGAACGT
>DASXAI010000345.1:0-3901 GCA_036406775.1 Acidimicrobiales bacterium | reverse complement strand
GCAGCTCGACCTCGACGGCCTCGTCACACGGACCTACCCACTCGAGGACGTGAACGTCGGCTACGCCGACATGCACGCCGGCAAGAACATCCGCGGCGTGCTCGTGATGTGAGACCGCATCCTCCCGGTTTCACGCTCGTTCATCCACGCCTGGCGTGAACAAACCAGCGTGAAACGCAAGAGGTAAGTCAGCCGCCCGGCGTCAGGCGACCGCCGACCGGCGAGCAGTCCCAGCTGGTGAAGCCGATACGGTCGAACCACGGCGGCAGGTTGATCTCACCCGACTGGACCCGCCGGGTGAGGTCGGTGCGCCACCCTGACATGTCGCCTTTGTACTCGTAGAGGGCGAGGTGCTGTTCGACGCCCGTGGGCTCGCTGCGCGCGATCTCTCGGATCATGTACCGCTGGGCGCTGACGAACCCGGGGCTCTCGATGTTCTCCTGGGCGTGGTGGGCGTACCAGCGGTCGTATTCCTCCGGCGAGACCTCGGCCGGCTTCTGGCTGAACACGAGGTACAGGTTGTGGGCCATGTCGTCCTCCGGTGGCTCAAGTGATCGTGTCGCCGAGGCGCTCGCAGTTCCACGAGCCGAACCGGATTCCGGCGAACCAGTCCGGCAGCGGGAGCCAGCCCTCGTCGTCAGCCTTCTTGTCGATGTAGGTGTCGGCGTTGCCCATTCCCGCCGCCGCCAGATTGGCGAGCGCCGTCTCGGGCGGGCAGTCGAGCTCGTACACGGAGAGGTATCGATAGCCGCCGGTGCTTTCGGGGTCGATGACGGCATCGAGCCGGTACCGCGTGGCCGACCGCCAGCCGTCGACGGAGAGGATCTCCTTGACGTGGGCGTCGTACCACTCGTTGAACTCGGCCTCAGCGAGGCCCGCCGGCGGGTCGCTGAAGACGAGGTGGATGTAGTCGGTCACGGTCTCACCCCCGCCCGCCAGTCTGCACTGCTCTCGCGACACCCGCAAGGAATTCGTATACGATCCTGGGCGATCCGGAGGGACGAGGGGGTGGCCACATGGTCGTCGACGTCGACACGGCAGCATTCGAAGCACTGATCGATCCGAACGCCGAGCTCACACTGCTCGGCTCCGGGTACCAGTTCACCGAAGGCCCGGTGTGGAACCAGCGCGAGCAGAAGCTGTACTTCAGCGACATCCCGGGTGACGCCCGCTGGCGCTGGAGCGAGGCCGCCGGCATGGAGCTGGTGGCCGAGCCGACGTTCAAGGGCAACGGCATGGCCTACGACGTCGACGGCAGCCTGCTCGTGTGCGAGCAGGTCTCGAGCTGCCTCGTGCGGATCCGCACCGACGGTCGGCGGGAGCTCGTCGCATGGCAGTACCAAGGCGTGTACCTGAACAGCCCGAACGACGTCGTCGTGCGGGCCCTCGACGGCAGCATTTACTTCACCGACCCCGACTACGGGCGCTGGAACGACTGGATCGGGTGCAAGCGCCAGTTCGTGCGCGACTTCAAAGGCGTCTACCGCGTGCCGCCCGGTGGCGGCGACGTCGAACTGGTGTCGGCGCCGGACGAGTTCGAGCAACCCAACGGGCTCTGTTTCTCGCCCGATGAATCGCTGCTGTACGTCAACGACTCACCCCGGGCCGAGATCAAGGTCTACGACGTGGCCAAGGACGGATCGTTGAGCAACCGCCGCATGTTCCGGGACGGCATCGGCAAGGGCACGATGGAGGAAGGCAACCTCGACGGCATGGAGTGCGACGAACACGGCAACATCTGGACGTCGGGTCCCGGCGGGGTCTGGGTGCTGGACCCGTCCGGGGAGAAGATCGGCGGCATCCGCACCCCCGAGATCTGTGGCAGCGTCGTCTTCGGCGGACCCGACCTCACCACGCTCTTCCTCACCACCACGACCACCGTGCACTCGATCCCCACCAAGGTCGCCTCGGCTCCCCTGCCCTGACCGCGCCGGGTCGCCGGCTACCGCGGGCGCATCGTGGCGCCGCTCACGCGGACGGCGTCACCCGACATCGGTGGGGAGCCGGGCACGAACGGGACGGCGTACTCGTCGCGCCGCCGGATCCGCCAGACGCCGTCGTCGCCCCGGCGGAGAGCGTCGTCGTACCGGGCGACGATGGCCACCTCGAAGTTCTGGGCGATCCACGCCACGTCGGTGCGGGCCCGGGCCGAGCGGCCGTCGTCGGCCAGATCGACGACCGGCGGCGAGATCAGGTGCTTGCTGCGGTAGCCCGGAGGCAGGCACGTGCGGAGGAACTCGAGCACCGTCGCCCGGCCCTCGAACCCCTCGCCGTCGACGACGAAGGCGGCGTCGTCCGTCCAGAGCGCCTCGAGGCCATCCCAGTCCTGGTCGTCGAACAGGATGCAGTAGCGGCCGATGACGTCCTCGATGGCCCGCACCGCCAGCAGGCGCTCAATCGGATCCACGCAGCGCCCCCACCGGCGCCGTGGCCTTCGTCCTCGACAGGCGCATGTTCGCCAGCCACGTCCGGAAACGGGCCAACAACTCCGGGGCCTGGTCGAAGGCCAGCGCCACCAACGTGAGGACCCCCACCATGATCCGGCCGTAGGAGGCGCTCCAGCCCAGGAACGGCAACACGTTGATGATGACGTTCAGGAAGAGCGCGCCGACGACGGCGCCGATGAACGAGCCCCGCCCGCCGAAGAGGCTGGCGCCACCCAGAACGGCGGCGGCGATGCTGGTGAGCGTGAAGCTGTTGCCGGCGGTGGGGTCGCCGATCCCGATCTGCGCCGACAGGAAGATGGCCCCGATGGCGGCGGCGAAGGCGGTGATGAAGAAGGCCCGCACGAACAGGAACCCGACGCTGACACCCCGGCGGTCGGCCGATTGCTCGTCGAGACCAGTGGCCCGGGCGGCCAGTCCGCCCGCCGACCGGTAGAGCCAGAAGTCGGCGGCCACCGCCACCCCAACGATCACGATGAAGGCGATCGGCACGAAACCGACACTGGTGAGCAGGAAGTCGGTGAGCTCCTCGTTGATGGGGCCCTTCGGCTGGGGCCGCAGCCACAGCGCGATCCCCTGCAGGATGCTCAACGTCGCCAGCGTGGCGATGATCGACGACAGCTTCAACCAGCGGATGAGCGCCACGTTGACGGCCCCGGTGGCCAGGGCGACCGCGATCACCAGCAGCAGCCCGCCGGCGAGCTGCAGCCACGAGGCGTCGGGCGTGAGGACGAACGAGCCCGTCACCACGCACACGCTCATCAGCGCGCCCACTGACACGTCGAAGGCCCGCACCATGAGCGCGCTCGTCTGGCCCATCGCCGCCAGCGCCAGCGGCATCGTGGCGACGAGGAGGCCGTTCAAGTTGAACTCGGACGAGAAGGTCGGTTCCTCGTTGTTCGTGTAGGCGCCGAGGACGACGATGAGCACGATCATGGCGAGGATGGGAAGCCACCGGCCGAGGTGCAACCGGCGGATGGCGTCGGCGCGCGTCGCGTTCACGAGTCGTCCTTGTGGGCGGAGGCGTGGCCGACGATGGCCGAGATGATGCGTCGCTCGTCGAGTTCGTCGCGTGGGATCTCGTCGACGAAGCGGCCGCGCGACATCACCAGCACGCGATCACAGAGACCCGACAGCTCGATCGGGTCGCTGGACTTCACGAGCACGGCCGAACCCTCCGTCGCCTTGGCCCGCAGCGCCTCGTAGATGTCGAGGCGCGCCCCGACGTCGACGCCCTGCGTCGGCTCGTCGGCGAGGATCACCTTGAGCTGACCGGTCATGAACGGCCGCATCAGTGCGAGCTTCTGCTGGTTGCCGCCGGACAGATACTGGGCCGGCTGCTCCATCGACGGTGTCTTCAGCCGCAGCCGGCTGATGAGTGCTTCCACCGGACGACGCTCGCGTGACTTCCGGATGAAGCCGAGCTGCCTGAAACGCTTCACCGACTGGAGCGTCGC
>DASXAI010000344.1:0-4512 GCA_036406775.1 Acidimicrobiales bacterium | reverse complement strand
CGCTCGTCCACCGACCCTCGCCGATCTCCGGGCGCGGGTGAAGGAGGTACTCCCGGCGTGGTGCGCGCCGCGGCAACTGGTGCTGGTGGACGAGCTGCCGCGCACGGCGCTCGGCAAGGTGCGACGGGATCAGTTGACGACCCGTACGCCCTCGCCGCCGTCGACCACGTAGGTCTCGCCGGTGATCCACGACGCCTTGTCGCTGGCGAGGAACACGGCCAGGGCGCCGACGTCGTCGGGCTCGCCGAGGCGCCGCGTCGGCAGGGTGGCGGCCATGCGCTCGCCGAAGTTGTCGACGAGGTACTGGGAGAAGTCGGTGTTGACGAGGCCGGGTGCGATGCCGACCACCCGAGTCGGCTGCAACTCGGACGCCAGCTGGCGGGTGAGGTGGATGAGGGCGGCCTTGGTGAGGTTGTAGGTACCGAGCAGCGGCGACGCCTTCAACCCGCCGACGGAAGCGATGTTGATGATGACGCCCGGATTCTCCCGCAACGCGTGCTTCCACGCCGATTGGCACCAGAACACCGGGCCGCGGATGTTGACCTGGATCGTCTTGTCGAACCGGCCCGGGTCGATCTCCATCGTCGGCCCGGCGTACGGGTTGGTGGCGGCGTTGTTCACGAGGATGTCGAGGCGGCCGAAGCGCTCGATCGTCGCCCGCACGCACTCGTCGGCGGCGTCGATGTCGCCGGCGTTGGCGGCGAAGACGGCCGTGTCGCCCTTCATCTCCTCGGCCGCGGCCTGCAGCCCTTCGAGCTTGCGGGAGGTGAGCATGACCTGAGCGCCCGACTCGACGAATCCGGCGGCAATGGACTTCCCGATCCCCTTGGACGCACCGGTGACCAGCGCCACCTTGCCATCGAGTCTGATCTCCATGGGGGGAGGAACCTACCCCGACATCGGTAGCGTCCCCCAGGTGAACCGGCTCGCCGGCGAGACGTCGCCGTACCTGCGCCAGCACCGCGACAACCCCGTCGACTGGTACCCGTGGGGCGACGAGGCCTTCGCCCGAGCCCACGCCGAGGACAAGCCCGTGCTCCTGTCGGTCGGGTACTCGGCCTGCCACTGGTGCCACGTCATGGCCCACGAGAGCTTCGAGGACGCCGAAGTGGCGGCGGCCATGAACGACCGGTTCGTCAGCATCAAGGTCGACCGGGAGGAGCGTCCCGACGTCGACGCCGTCTACATGGACGCCGTCCAGGCCATCAACGGCCACGGCGGCTGGCCCATGACCGTCTTCCTCGCTCCCGACGGCCGCCCCTTCTACGGCGGCACGTACTACCCGAAGGGGACGTTCCTCCAACTCCTCGCCGCCGTCAGCGAGGCCTGGGGCGACCGCCGCGGCGACCTGCTCCAGCAGGCCGGCCACCTGGTCGAGGCGCTCGACCGCACGGCCCAGGTGGAGCCGGCGGCCGACGTCCCGGGTATCGAACTCCTCAACCACGCCCTCGGTCAGCTGGCCGGCAACTTCGACGCCGAATGGGGTGGGTTCGGCGGGGCCCCGAAGTTCCCGCAGGCGATGAGTCTGGAGCTCGTCCTGCGCGCCCATCGCTCCAGCGGCAGCGCCGAGGCCCTGACGGTGGTGACGACGAGCCTCGACGCCATGGCGTCGGGCGGCATGTACGACCACCTCGGCGGCGGGTTCGCGCGGTACTCGGTCGACCGGCAGTGGCTCGTCCCCCACTTCGAGAAGATGCTCTACGACCAGGCCCTGCTGGTGCCGATCTACCTCCACGCCTGGCAGGTCACCGGCGAACGCCGCTACCTCCAGGTCGTCGAGGAGACGGTCGGGTACGTCCTTCGTGACCTCGGGCAACCCGAGGGCGGGTTCTCGTCGGCCGAGGACGCCGACTCCCCCGGACCCGACGGCCACAACGAAGAAGGCCGTTTCTACACCTGGACGCCTGACGAGATCCGTGCCGTCGTCGCCGACGCCGATCCCGTCCTCGAGTGGTACGGCGTGACGGAGGCCGGCAACTTCGAGGGCCGCACGATCCTGCACCGACCAGTGCGGGCCGATCTGCTGCGGCCGACGGCGATCGACGACGCCCGCCAGCGACTGTTCGAGGCCCGTTCGGCGCGGCCGCGCCCGGGCCTCGACGACAAGGTGCTCACCGAGTGGAACGCCCTCATGCTCTGCGCCCTCGCGGAAGCGGGCGCCGCCACCGGTCGGACCGAATGGGTCGACGCCGCCCGCCGCACGGGCGAGTTCCTGCTGGCATCGATGCGCGCCGACGACGGGCGGTGGCACCGGTCGTGGCAGCGTGACGGCGGCGCCCGCCACGCCGCGCTGGCGGCCGATCACGCCGCCCTCCTGGTCGCCTTCCTCGCCCTCGCATCCGCCACGGGCGAGGCGCGCTGGGTGGCCGAGGCCGCGGACGTGGCCGACACGTTGCTCGACCATTTCTGGGACGCCGGCCAGGGCGGTCTGTACACGACGGCCGACGACGCCGAAGCACTGGTCGTGCGGCAGAAGGACCTCGTCGACTCGGCCACGCCGTCGGCCAACTCGCTGGGCGCCGTCGGGCTGGCCCGGCTGTCGGCCGTCACGGGCGAGCCGCGCTACCGCAACCACTCCGACCAGATCCTGCGCCTCGGTGCCGCCCTCGCCGCCGGCGCGCCTTCGGCGTTCTCCTACCTGCTGGCCGCCGTCGACATGCGCCGCGCCAGCATCACTGAGATCGCCGTCGCCGGTCCCCGCCCCGACCTGGTGGCCGCCGTGCACGAGCGCTATCTGCCCGACGCCGTGCTCGCATGGGGCGAGCGCTTCGACTCACCCTTGTGGGACGAGCGCCGCGACGGCTTCGCCTACGTCTGCCACGACTACGCCTGTGAGGCGCCCACCGACACGGTGGAGGGCCTGGTGGCCCTGCTGTCGGGGGTCTGAGCCTTGACCTTGGCCTTCGAGCCGCCGTCCCAGAAGAACAGGACCAGCACCGGGATCAGGTAGGCGAAGTAGATCACGACCTGCTCGATCGACGGGCGGGGATCCCATCCGAAGATGCCGGCGAGGAAGCGCCCGCTCTGGGAGTCCTGGGTGAGCCAGCGCTGGCCAGTGAGGTTGTAGACGGCGTTGTTCAGGGTGCCGAGATCGCCCGCCGACTGCAGGAACAACACGCCGCGCGACAGGAGCCCGGCCGCGAACAGGATGATCAGCACACCGGTCACCTGGAAGAACCGCCGCAGCGGGATGAAGCGGCTGCCGTGGTACACGAGCACGCCGAGCACGACGGCGATGGCCAGGCCGATGAGCCCGCCGATGAGCACGTCGCTGCCGCTGCTGTTGGTCGTGGTGGAGATCAGGAACAGCGCCGTCTCGAGGCCCTCGCGGGCGACGGCCACGAACGCCACCATGCCGAGGGCGAAGGCGGACTGGTGCAGGGCAGCCAGCGCCTTGCCCTCCAACTCGCCTTTCAACGAGCGGGCGTGGCTGCGCATCCAGAAGATCATCCACGTGAGCAGGCCCGCCGCCGCGAAGCAGATGATGGCGAACACACGGGACCGGGCCACGCCGGTCAGATCCTCGATGGTGACGTGGAGGATCCAGCCGATGGCGATGGCCAGCAGCGCCGCCGCCCCCGTGCCGTACCAGACCCACCGCGCCAGCTCGGGCCGTTCGGAGCGCTTCACGGCGGCCAGCACGATGGCCACCACGAGCGCCGCTTCGAACCCCTCACGCAGCGTGATCAGCAGGCTCTCACCCATACGTAAAGCATGCCTAACAGATGCCGCTCACGCAAGCCCAGGAACATCGACGAACATGTGTTCGCCCCAGCCACTCTCGATGCTGTCGGGATGGCGCGCCGTTTTCGCGCCAATCCCCTGACACGAAGGGGTCAGGGCTGGAAGGGGTCGGCCTGCCAGCCGCCTCGGTGCACGATCTCGTCGAGGCTGCGGCGGGGGCGTTCAGCGCTGCGGCCGCTGTCGCCCTCGACGGGCTTGCCGATGGCCACGGCGCCGATGAGCTCGTAGCCGCCCGGCACGTCGAGGCTGGCCAGCAGCTTCTCGCCGTTGCGGAACACGCCGAAGAACAGGGCGCCGAGGCCCTCGTTCTCCACCGCGAGGAGCAGCAGCATCGTGGCGAAGGCGGTGTCGATCTGCCAGTACGGCACGGGCCAGCGCGTGGGGTCCGACAAGCCGGTGGAGATCTTGTCCGGCTCGGCGTACCGCGACAGGTACGCCTCCCGTGACGCCAGCGGCAGGATCACCGCCGGGGCGTCGAGCAGCTGCTTCCAGCGGAACGACTCGCGCCGGTCCTCGGGCAGCGTGATGTCCCAGAACTTCTGGGTGTCGTCGCCCTCGAGCACGACGAACACCCAGCCCTGGGTGTTGCCCGCGCTCGGGGCCCGGCGGGCGGCGTCGAGCACCCGCTCCAGGACCTCGGGCTCGATCGGCTGGCGGTCGAAGGCCCGCACCATGCGGCGCGAGCGGATCAGGTCGGCGAACTCCATGGCGGCCGCGAAGGTACTAGGAGCCGGGTGACGCGAAGCGGAACCCGGCGAGGAAGAGCCA
>DASXAI010000343.1:0-4880 GCA_036406775.1 Acidimicrobiales bacterium | reverse complement strand
TCGGCCGACAAGCGGTCGAGGTCGGCGTGGTCGATGACGGCGATCTCGCCCGGCAGCAGCCGCTGCACCAGACTCTTGGTGCGCCGGTCGATGCGGCACCGCCCGACAACTTGCGCGACCTCCGGCTCGCGGATCGCCATCAGCGCTGCTCTGCCTTCTCGGCCCGAGCCGCGTCGAGCAGCTCGCGGGCGTGGCGGTGAGCGGCGCCGCTCTCGCTGAGGCCCGAGAGCATGCGCGCCAGCTCGCGAGTCCGGGCCTCGCCGGCGACGGCGGCAGCGTGCGCCACCGTGCGCCCCTTGACCTCGCTCTTGTCCACGGCGACCTGGTGGTCGGCGAAGGCAGCGACCTGCGGGAGATGGGTGACGACGAGCACCTGATGCCGGGCGCCGAGCGTGGCGAGCGAGCGGCCGACGGCGAGCGCCGCCTCGCCGCCGATCCCGGCGTCGACCTCGTCGAACACCAAGGTGTCGGGCGCCTCGGTGAGCACGAGTCGGAGGGCCAGCATGGCCCGCGCCAGCTCGCCGCCGGACGCCACGCGCGCCAGTGGCTGCACCGGCTCGCCCGGGTTGGCGCCGAGCAGGAAGCGGACGTCGTCGGCGGGATCGGCGCCGTCGACCGCGACCTCGACGCGGGCACGCGGCATGGCCAGCCGGCGCAGATGCTGCTCGACCGCCTTGGCCAAGCGGGGCGCGGCGGCCCGGCGGCGCTCGGCCACGGAGGCCGCGGCGCGAGCTTCATCGGCCCGGGCCACGGCTCGCTCGGCGTCGAGTTCGGCGGCGCGGCCCTCGTAGCCCTCGAGCTCGGCCAGCCGAGCGGCGGCCTCGTCCCGATGAGCCATCACGTCGGCGAGGGTGTCGCCGTACTTCCGTCGCAACTCGCGGAGCAACTGGCGCCGCTCCCTGACGGCGTCGAGTCGCTCGGGGTCGTCCTCGATGCGCTCGGCGGTGTCCCGGACCTCGCTGGCGATGTCGGCGATGTCGGCCGCTGCCCCCCGCAACCGGACCTCGAGTTCCTTGAACGGCGCGCGACCGGCCAGCGCCGCCAGGGCGGTGCCGACGGCGTCGAGGGCACCGCCGTCGTCGGCCAGCGCGGCGTGGGCGCCGGCCGCCGCCTCGCGATGGGCGCGAGCGTCGGCGAGGAGGTCCTCTTCGGCGTCGAGGGCGTCGTCCTCGTCCGGGTCGCGCAGGCCCGCC
This sequence comes from Acidimicrobiales bacterium, assembly GCA_036406775.1. GTDB lineage: Bacteria > Actinomycetota > Acidimicrobiia > Acidimicrobiales > Ilumatobacteraceae > DASXAI01. The sequence continues at coordinate 3,687 of DASXAI010000343.1, read as the reverse complement.
TGCTCGAGCTCGCCGACCTGGTAACGCAACAGGTCGATCTCCCGGGCGCGGGCTCGGGCGTCGCCGCCGAGGGCCGCGAGGCGGGCGTCGAACTCGGCCACCCGCCGGCGCGCGTCGTCGAGGGGAGCGTGGTCCACGGCACCGAAGCGGTCGAGGGCGGACCGCTGCACCGCCGGCGCCATCAGGCTCTGGTGGGCGCGCTGGCCGTGGATCTCCACCAGGACTGCCCCTTCGTCGGCCAGCGTCGCCGCCGTGGCCAGACGGCCGCCGGCGTAGGCGCGCGACCGGCCCTCAGCGGGCACGACGCGAGCCAGCACGATCTCGTCGTCACCCACGACGAAGCGGCCCTCGACTCGGGCTTCGGACGCGCCTTGACGCACCATCGAGGCGTCGGCCGCTGCGCCGAGCAGCAGCCCGATGGCCTCCACGAGCATCGTCTTGCCCGCGCCCGTCTCGCCCGTCAGCGCCGTCATCCCCCGTCCGAGCACGAGGTCGATCTCGGCGATGATGCCCAGATCGCGGACGCGGAGCTCGGTCAGCATCAGCGATCGGCCAGACCGAATTTCGACTTCAGGATCTGATGGAAGTGGCGGGCGCCGAACCGCACGAAGCGGGCCACCACGTCGGCCGGGCCGCACGTGACGGCGTCGCCCTCGGCGAGCCCGGCCACGACGCGGCCGTCGACCGACAGGTCAGCGGGGCGCGGTCCGAGGACCTCCACGCGCACGACCTCCTCGGGGTCGAGCACGAGGGCCCGGTCGAACAGCATGTGGGGTGAGACGGGCGTCAACAAGAGGGCTCGGTGTTGGGGCGAGACGATGGGGCCTCGAGCCGAGAGCGAGTAGGCGGTGGAACCGGTGGGGGTGGCGACGATGAGGCCGTCGGTGGCGTAGCTCGTGAAGACGGTCCCGGCGATCGAGACGAGCAACCGTACCGTGTGGCCCGACTCCCGCTTCTCGATCACCGCCTCGTTGAGGGCGCGGTAGTGCGTCCCCGGCGGTTCGACCACGATCTCGAGCATCATCCGCTCCTCGATCGTGTACTGCCCGTGCAGCCAGCGCTCCAACGCCGTGGTGAGTGCGGGTGGTTCGATCTCGGCCAGGTACCCCAGCAGCCCGACGTTCACCCCCAGGACGGGCACGCCGTCCACGAGCTGCACGGTGCGGAGCATGGTGCCGTCGCCGCCCAGGCAGACGGCGAGGTCGGCAGCGGCCGGGTCGGCGTCGGACGCCAGGCGGCCGAGGCCGAGGGCGTCGGCGTCGGAGGGGATCAACCACGCCTTGTGGCCGCGTTCGGCGAGCCAGTCGATGACCCGGACGGCGAGGGCCGCCGCCTCGGCTCGCTCCTGGTGCGCCACCACGACCACGCTGGTCACGGAGCGTGGCCTCCCGGCGGGGCCAGGGCGTGGACGAAGTACTCCACGTTGCCATCAGCCCCTCGCAGCGGCGATTCCATCCAGCCCATGATCGTCGCGCCGCCGTCGATGAGCACGTCACCGACCTCGTCACGGACCCGGGCCCGCACCGCGTCGTCGCGGATCACGCCCCGGGCGCGTGACGCCTCGGCCCGGCCCGCCTCGAACTGAGGCTTGACGAGCAGCACGAGATCGGCGCCAGGTCGGCCCACGCCGAGCAGGGCAGCGGCGACGGTGCGCAGCGAGATGAACGACAAGTCGGCCACGACGAGGTCGACCGGCCCGCCGATGGCGGCCGGCATCAGGGTGCGCACGTTGGTGCGTTCCATCACCACGACCCGGTCGTCGTGGCGCAGCTTCGGGTGGAGCTGGCCGTGGCCCACGTCGACGGCCACCACCTGACGGGCGCCCCGCTGCAAGAGGCAGTCGGTGAAACCGCCGGTGGAGGCGCCGGCGTCGAGGGCGCGCGTCCCGGCTACGTCGAGCGCGAAACCGTCAAGGGCGGCGTCGAGCTTGTCGCCGCCCCGGCTGACGAACCGCCGCGGCGGCCCCAGGAGGAGCACCGGTTCGTCCGGGGCCACCAGCCGGGCGGCCTTCAGCGCGGGGGCACCGGCCACCGTCACCCGGCCGGCGTCGACGGCGTCCTGCGCCTCGGCCCGGCTGGCCACCAGACCACGACGGACGAGCTCGGCGTCCAGTCGCCGCCTCGCAGCCACGCCCGCCCACGGTATCGCTGCGTACTGACGCGCTTTCGCGACCTTTACGACACATATCGCGCACCAGAACCGATCCGGCGGCGTCCTCACTACGCTCCGCGCCCGTGATCCCGTTGTCGGACGGGCGGGTGAGCACACGCCCGGCGGTGGTCACCCTGGCCCTCATCGCACTGTGCGTGGTCGTCTACCTGTTCGTCCAGCCCACGCCGATGCGGGAGACGTCCGAAGACGTCACCTTCGACTACGACCACGCCGCCATCCCCTACGAGCTCACGCACGGTCGCCCGCTCACGAACTGCCAGGTGGCCCAAGTGGCGTCGCAGGCGGAGTCAGCCCGGGTGTGCAGCCTGCCCGCGGGCCAGGTGCCGTTCGCACCGGGCAAGCCGATCTACCTGGCCGTGCTGTTCTCGATCTTCCTCCACGGGAGCATCTGGCACATCGCCGGCAACATGCTGTTCCTGTGGGTCTTCGGCCGTCGGGTGGAGGACCGCCTCGGCCCCGTGGGGTTCGCCGTCTTCTTCCTGGCCGCCGGGATCGTGGCCGCCATCGCCCAGGTGATGGCCGATCCGAACAGCACCGTGCCGTTCATCGGAGCGTCCGGCGCCATCGCCGGTGTGATGGGCGCCTACCTCGTGTGGTTCCCCCGCGCCCAGATCAACACCCTCTTCTTCGTCTTCATCATCTTCTGGTTCCGCATCCCGGCCTGGGTCGTGCTGGCGGCGTGGTTCGTTCTGCAGTTCTTCACCAGCCCGAACAGCGGCATCGCCTGGGTCGCCCACATCGGCGGCTTCGTGTTCGGCGCCGGCGTGGCGTGGCTTCTGCGGCCGCGCCGCCCGGCCCGGCCTCAGCCCGCGCCCTGGCCGCCGCCTCCGGCGCGGTGAGTGTTCAACAGGATGTCGGCCAGGCCGGCGAGATCCTCGGCCACGAGGTCGGGCGTCGGGTTCACGGGAAGGTCGCTGCGGCGCGTCACGCCGGAGAAGACCAGCCCGAAGCGACAGCCGATGGTGCGAGCGAAGCGCCCGTCGGTGTCGGGCCGGTCCCCCACCATGACGGCGCCGTCGAGGTCGGCGCCGAGCTCGGCCCGCACGAGGTCGGCCATCGGCTCGTACGGCTTGCCGGCGACCACGGGAGTCACCCCGGAGCCGGCGGCGACGGCGGCGAGGATCGAGCCACCTCCCGGAATCGGGCCACTGGGGGTGGGATAGGTGGCGTCGTCGTTGGTGCCGATGAGACGGGCACCGCGGCGCACGGCGGTGGCCGCCCGGCACAGCTCCTCGTAGTCGAAGCTGCGGTGGAAGCCGACGACGACGGCGTCGGCGTCACCGTCGGTGACCACCTCGGCGCCCGCCTTGGTGAGCGCCTCCGCCGCCCCCGGACCGGCGCACAGGAGCACCCGGTCGCCTGACTTCACGAGCGTGGCCGCCGCCACCGCCGAGGTGAGCACGTCGCCCGCGGCCGGGATGGCGAACCCGGCCAGCTTGGCCTCGACCTCCGAGACCGGCGCGAACGAGTTGTTCGACACGAACACGACACGGTGGCCGCCGGCCCGGAGGCGGG
>DASXAI010000342.1:0-4149 GCA_036406775.1 Acidimicrobiales bacterium | reverse complement strand
TCCCGGCACGCATTGGCGGCGGCCCTCGCGGCCGGGGCGTGGTGCGGTTGGTTGTCGGGCTCGGGACCGGCCGTGGCCACGCTGTGCCATCCCGACGATGCAGGTGCTGTCGCCGCCGCCCTACCTCCGAGAGCGTCGATCAAGCAGCTGTCGATCGACCACGACGGCGCCGTCGTGATCGGCTGATCGCGGCGGAGGCCCGTCCGTTTCGTATGGTGAGCGCTGTGAGGGGATTCCGGGGGCGAGTAGCGGTCGTGTCCATGGCGGTGGGTCTGGTCGCGGTGGCGGCGGCGTGCACCAGTGACAACAAGAGCGCGTCGTCGACGACGGCGTCGACCGCCACCATCGCGCCGGCGCCGCCAACGTCCACGACGACACCCGCGGTGCCGCCGAAGTTCGTCTTCGGGTTCGTGGCCCCGAGCGCGCCGCTGCTGCTCGACCTGGCCTTCGCCCAGGAGAACGCCCTCTCCCTCGCCGTCGCCGACATCAACGCCGGCGGCGGCGTCCTCGGCGCGCCCGTCGACGCCAAGACCACCGACGACCGCACCGCCGGCTCGGTGCCCAACGCCGTCACCAACCTGGTGAAGGGCGGCGCCACCGCCGTCCTCGGTCCCATCGGCTCCAACGACGCGCGCGCCGCCATCCCGGCCGTGGCCGGGGCCAAGACCCTGGCCTGCTCGGCCTCGGCCACCGTGCCCGACCTGAACAGCGCGGACCCGCAGGCCGCCTTCTACCGCACCGCCTTGCCCGACCAGTACACGGTGGAGTTCGTCTCGCGGCAGATCCTCGCTCGGCGCGACGCCGCGGGCGCCGGCGCCCCGTGGAAGGTCGTGATCGTGGCCCGTGGCGACGACTACGGCACCTCCGTCAGCAGTGGCCTGTCGTCGACGCTGGCGGCCAACGGCGTCGCCACGTCGGTGATCACGTACCTGCCCGAGCAGACCTCGCTCAACCAGCAGGCCGCGGCGGCCGCCGCCGAGCATCCGAACACCGTCGTCGTGGTCACCTACGAGGAGGCGCCGCGACTGCTCGACCAACTCGTGTCGGCTAGCGTCCCGGCCTCAGCGATCGTCAAGCTCGACGCCACCTTCGTCCCCAACCTGGCCGCCATGACCTTCCCGAGCGACCCGACCAAGATGAACGGCTTCACCGCGATGGGCGTCACCGGCGACCGGGCCTTCCTGCAGCGGCTGCACGCCCTCCCGTCGGGTCAGATCATCTACGGCGCCCAGCTCTACGACTGTGCCGTCGTGATCGCTCTCGCGGCGGAGGCGGCCCGGTCGGCCGACCCGGCCCAGTACGGCGCCAAGCTCAATGCCGTCCTCACGGGCGACCGGCCGTGCTCCACCTACGCCGACTGCCGGGCCAAGCTCGCCGCCGGCGAGACCATCGCCTACCAGGGCCAGATCGGGTCGTTCACGTTCGACCCGGAACGCACCCCGACGGCGTCGCGGTTCACCGTCGCCAACCTCGCCAACGGTCAACCAGTGGTGGCCCAAACCGTCGACGTCGACCTGACGGCGAAGCGGGCGGCGGCGGCGAGCGAAGCGGCGCTGGCGGCGGCCATACAGACGACCCGGCTCCAGCAGGCGCTGACGGCGCTGGGCCTGTACTCGGGGCCGATCGACGGCGTCCCGTCCGACGAGCTGACGGCGGCCATCTCCGCCCTGCAGGAGCAACTCGGGCTGCCGGTGACCGGCGTGTACGACGCCGAGACCGACGCCGCCCTGCGCCAGCGGCTCGGGACCGCCAGCACGGCCATGACGAGCGCCACCATGAGCCTGCAGAAGGCGCTCGCCGACCTCGGCTTCTACTCCGGCCCGATCGACGGCGTCTACTCGGCTGCCACCATCGCCGCCGTACGCGCCTTCCAGGCTTCGATCGGCGTGCCCCAGACCGGCATCGTCGACGCCGCCACGGTGAGAGCCGTCTACGAGTTGGGTGCGGCCTCGATCCCGCCGCCGCCGCCGGCGCCGCCGCCCGAGACCACGACGACGGTGGCGCCCACCACCACGACGACGCCGAAGCCGGCGCCGACAACGACCACGGCGAAGCCGGCGCCGCCGACCACCGAGGCGCCGGCCACCACGAAGCCGGAGCCGCCGACCACCGAAGCACCGGCAACCACCGAGGCCGCCACCACCAGCCCGCCGACGACGGTCGCGCCACCTCCCGAGGAGAACATCGTTGACGTCCTCACCGCCGACCCCCGCTTCACGACGTACCTCGAGCTGGCCACCGAGGCCGGCGTGAAAGACGCGCTGGAGGTGCTCGGCCCCGTGACCGTGTTCGCGCCGACCAACGACGCCTTCGCGGCCATGCCGGCCGGCCAGCTCGATGCGCTCCGCTCCGAGCCCGCCAAACTCAAGGACTTCCTCATGGGCGGGATGGCCAAGGGCCGGCTCACCGGCGACGACCTCACGTCCGGCACCACGGTCACCGGCCTGTCGGGCAACACGCTGACGATCGGCCGGCAGGGGTCGACGGTGACGGTGAACGGCGCACCACTGTTGACGCCCGAACTGGACGCGTCCAACGGCATCATCCATCCGATGGCGGCCGTACCTGCGGAGGCGTCGTGACGGCCCGGCTCGTCGCCCGTGCCGCCGGCGCCGTAGTCGTGATGTTGGCGGCGGCGTGTGGCGCCGACCGCACCGACATCGCGGCCAAGGCACCGCTCGAGGCGACGTCGTGGGAGCTCGACATCTCCACGGTGCAAGTGCCCGGCATCGAAAAGGCCCAGCCCACGCTGGAGCTGGCCCAGGGCGTGGCGTCGGGCTTTGCCGGCTGCAACACCTATCGCGGGCCGTACTTCATCTCAGGAGCGAACAACCTTCGCTTCGGGGATCTGGCGACCACGCTCATGGCGTGCGAACCGGCGGGCACGGCCATCGAAGCGGCGTACCTGAACCGCCTGGGCAAGGTCGCGCACTTCCAGTTGACGCAGACCGGTCTCGACCTCCAGGACGCCGGCGGCGCCCGGCTCCTCGCCTTCGTGCCCGCCAACACGTCGCTGGCGGGGCGATGGACGATCACGGGCGTCCTGGTGGCCTCGAAGTCGGCGTTCACGAGCGTCTCCACCCCGCCGCCCACGGCCGACTTCCAAGCCGACGGCACCATGTCTGCCAACACCGGTTGCAACACGGCCGCGGGACCGTGGACCCAGGGCCCGGGGGATGCGGTGAAGATCGGGCCCCTCGCCGGCACGCTCAAGGCCTGCCTCAACGAGGAGTTGTCGACCCAGGAGGCGGCCATCCTCGACGCCTTCGACACGGCGACGACCGCCGAGGTCACCAGTCGATCGGCGTCGTTGTTCAACGCCGCCGGCCTGCGCACGCTGGCGCTGGAGCGCTGACGGTCAGGCTTTACCGAGGGCGGTGGCCAGCGCGTCCGTGAGCGCAGCGACCGGATCGGCTCCGGGCGAGGTGGCGCGCCACGCCACGAAGCCGTCGGGGCGGACGAGCACGGCACCCCGTCCGTCGAGAGCGTAGGCATCGGCCACGCCGGTGTCGGCCTCGTGCACGAGCAACGGCAGGCCGGTGAACCGCGCCGCGGCTGCGGCCCACTCGTCGCCGCCCGCCCCGGTGACCACCACGAAGTCGCGGCCGTAGAGGTCGAGCATGGAACGCGATATGCCGTCGCGTTCGATCCAGACGTGGGGCGCTCGCGTTCCGGGCCTCGCCGCGGTGTGGCGCGGGTCGGCATGGGCCAGGCCGTCGTCCTCGGGAATGGGCGCGATGGCGCCGGACCGGTAGACGTACCCGAGCTCGACCTCGAGATCGGCGGCGATGGGCTGGAAGTCGGTGGCCCCGAGGTAGGTCGCCGTGCGGGTGACGTACCGGGAGTAGGCCTGTTCGACGGTCAGCACGCCGACGGGCCGGCGCTCGGCCTCGTACGTGTCGAGTAGCGCCGGGTCGGCCACGTCGTTCAGGACGTACGCCAGCTTCCATGCGATGTCGTGGGCGTCCTGGATGCCGGTGTTGCCGCCGAAGCCCCCGTTGGGCGGCATCACGTGGGCGGCGTCGCCGGCGAGGAAGATCCGCCCCTCGGAGTAGCGGCGAGCGACGTCGGAGCTCGCTCGCCACCGGGCCACGCCGTCGATGCGCACCGGCAGATCCGGCACGCCTGCGCCGACGCGCACGAGCTCGA
>DASXAI010000341.1:0-2297 GCA_036406775.1 Acidimicrobiales bacterium | reverse complement strand
CTCTTCGTCCTCATCGTCACGCTGCGCACCGACTATCGAGCGTGGCGGAAGCTGGCGCTGCCCCTGCTGGCGCTCAGCATCGGACTGCTGGTGCTGGTGCTCGCGCCGGGCATCGGCGTCACCGTCAACGGGTCGAGCCGGTGGCTCGGGGCCGGTGGGTTCAGCATCCAGCCGTCCGAGCTCGCCAAGCTCACCGTCCTGCTGTTCGTGGCCGACCTGCTTGCCCGGCGGGCGGCGTGGATGGACGACACCACCGTGACGCTTCGTCCCGTGCTCGTCGTCCTCGGCGTGGTCGCGCTGCTGCTGATGCTCCAGCCCAACCTGGGCACGACGATCGTGCTGGCGTCGATCGTGTTCGCGCTGCTGTTCACCGCGGGCACGCCACTCGGACCGCTCGTCGCGTGGGGCGCCATCGGCTCGGTCACCGCCCTCGGGCTGGCGATCAGCAAGTCGTACCGGCGCGCCCGCCTCACCGCCTTCCTGCACCCCTGGCGCGATCCGCTCAACGTCGGCTACCAGACGATCCAGTCGCAGGTGAGCCTGGCATCCGGCGGATGGTTCGGCGTGGGCCTCGGCGCCAGCCGGGCCAAGTGGGGCTTCCTGCCGTTCGCCTACACCGACTTCATCTTCGCCATCATCGGCGAGGAGCTCGGGCTCATGGGGGCGCTGCTCGTCGTCGGCCTGTTCGTCGCCCTCGGCTACTTCGGCGTGCGGACGGCGCTTGGCGCGCCCGATCGCTTCGGCCAGCTGCTGGCTGCCGGCATCACGACCTGGTTCTGCGTGCAGGCGTTCGTCAACATCGGCGCGGTGATCGGGGTGCTGCCGATCACGGGCGTGCCGCTGCCGTTCATCTCCTTCGGCGGGTCCTCGCTGCTGGCGACGATGGCCGCCAGCGGCATGCTGCTCAACATCGCCCGCCACGCTCGTTGAGCCGGTCCACGAGCACGTGGGCGGTGATCGCCGGGGGCGGCACCGCGGGCCACGTGCTGCCCGGCCTCGCCATCGCCCGCGCCCTCGCGGCACGGGGTCACGACCCGGCCTCCCTCCACTACGTCGGCAGCGAGCGCGGCATCGAGGCCACGCTCGTGCCGGCGGCGGGCTTCCCGCTCACGCTGCTACCCGGACGGGGGATCCAGCGCAAGCTCACCCTCGCCAACATCGGCGCGGTGGCGGGTCTCGTGCGGGCCCTGTTCCAGGCGTTCGCGCTCGTCCGGCGCGAGCGGCCGAAGGTCGTCGTCGCCCTCGGCGGCTACGCCAGCGTGCCCTGCGCCCTGGCGGCTGCGGTGCTGCGCGTGCCGATCGTGGTCGCGGAGCAGAACGCGATGCCTGGTGCTGCCAACCGCCTCGTCGCCCGGTTGGCAAAGGCGGCCGCGGTGTCGTTCCCGGGCACGCCGCTGCCCCGGGCGGTCGTCACCGGCAACCCGGTGCGGCCCGAGGTGCTCGCCGTCGACCGGGCCCGCGACGGCGCCGCGGCCAAGCGGGCGCTCGACATCGGCGCCGACCGGCGGGTGCTGCTCGCCTTCGGGGGTTCGCTGGGCGCGCTCCGCATCAACCAGGCCGTCCTCGGCGCGGCGGCCGCATGGCGGGACCGCGGCGACCTGTGCGTGCGCCACGTCATCGGCAACCGCGACTGGGACGAGCTCGCCCCGCAGCTGCCGGCGCTGGCCACCGGTGCGCTCCAGTACCAGCCTGTCCGCTACGAAGGCGCGATGCCCCAGGCGCTCGCGGCAGCCGACCTCGCCGTCACCCGGTCGGGCTCGTCGACGTGCTTCGAGCTGGCGGCGGCGGCGTTGCCCGCCATCGTCGTCCCTTCGCCGTACGTGACCGCCGACCACCAGACCGCCAACGCCCGCCATCTCGCCGCCGCCGGCGGCGCCGTGGTCATCCCCGACGCCGACCTGACGCCTGAGCACCTGGCCGCCGAGGTCGACCGGCTCCTCGCCGACCCCGGCGCGCTGGACGGGATGGCCCGCGGCATCCACACCCTCGCCCGGCCCGACGCCGCCGACGCCATCGCCGGCCTCGCCGAAGAGCACGCCCGTGCCTGAGCTCGACCTCGCCACGCCGCAGCGGCTGCACATCGTCGGGGTGGGTGGTGCGGGGATGAGCGCCATCGCGACCGTGCTCGCCGCCATGGGCCACACCGTGAGCGGCAGCGACTTGAAGGACTCCACCGGGCTGAACCGCCTGCGTGCGCAAGGGGTGGTCGTGGCGATCGGCCACGACGCCGCCAACGTCGGTGCGGTCGACGCGCTTGCCATCTCGACCGCCGTCCCGGCGCACAACCCCGAGGTGGT
>DASXAI010000340.1:0-1676 GCA_036406775.1 Acidimicrobiales bacterium | reverse complement strand
GTGGGCGGGGCGACGATGCTGCCGACCTCGGTGCCCGCCGCGTAGCCGGCGTCGGCGTAGATCGGGTTCGGGTCGCCGATGGCGCGGGCGAAGAGCAGGATCGTGCCCTCCTCCACCGGGAAGCGGTCAACGGCCATGCAGGATGCTCCTCTCGTCGTTTGTCGGTCACTCGCTCGTGGGCCCGTCGAAGTGCGGGGCGCGCTTGTCGGTGTGAGCCGCCAGCCCCTCGCGGACATCCGGTCCGCCGAAGCCGAGGAACTCGTAGGCGAGGCTGGCGTCGAAGATGGCGGCCTGGGCGCGGTACCAGTGGTTCAGCGTGTGCTTCGTGAAACGGATGGCCGCCTGCGCGCCGGCGGCGAGCTGTTCGGCCACGGCGAGCGCCCGCTCCTGCACCTCGTCGTCGTCGACGCACACCGACACGAGCCCGATGCGCTCCGCCTCCTCGCCGGTGAGCGGGTCGCAGGTGAGCAGGTAGTACTTGGCCTTCGCCATCCCGCACAGCAAGGGCCAGCAGATGGCGGCGTGGTCGCCGGCCGCCACGCCCAGGCGGGTGTGGCCGTCGATGATGCGGGCGCCGCGCCCCACGACCGACACGTCGGCGAGCAGCCCGGCCACGAGTCCCGCGCCCACGGCCGGCCCGTGGATGGCGGAGACGATCGGCTTGCTGCACGCGATGACGTTGAAGACGAGATCGCGCGCTTCCCGCATGACGCGCAGGCGGGCGGCGTCGTCGTTGATCATGCTGTCGATGAGGTCGAAGCTGCCGCCGGCCGAGAAGGCCGTGCCCGCGCCCCGCAGCAGCGCCACTCGCGTGTCCGGGTCGCGGTCGACCACCAACCAGACGTCGGCCAGCTGGCGGTGGGCGCCGGCCCCGACGGCGTTGAGCCCGGGCGCGTCGAGCGTGATCCGCAACACGCCGGCGGACGGTCGGTCGATGGTCAGCTCGTCGAAGTCGGCGTAGTTCCCCGCCACGGGTCGTGATGCTTCCACAGTCACCGGCCCTTTCGTCCCGGCCCCCGTGCAGCGGCCATGATCATCCGATGGACGTCCTGTCGACCGACGACGTGCGCCTCGCCGTCCACGACCTCGGCGGCGACGGACCGCCCTTCCTGCTCTGCCACGCCACCGGCTTCTGCGGCCCGGCCTACGAGCCGCTGGCCGCGGAGCTGGCCGGGGCGTTCCACGTGTGGGCCATCGACTTCCGGGGCCACGGCGACTCGACCGCACCGGCGGGCGACCGCTTCCACTGGGACGGCATGACCGACGACCTCCTGGCGGCCGTCGATGCCCTCGGCAGCACGCCGATCGACGTGTTCGGGCACTCGCTCGGCGGCGGCGTGGCGATGCTGGCCGAGCACCGACGGCCCGGCACGCTGCGCACCGCCTACCTGTTCGAGCCGATCGTGATCCCCGCGCTCGAGGGCCCTCGGCCCGAGGGCCCGCAGTTCATGTCGATCGCGGCCCGGCGCCGGCGGCCGTCGTTCCCCACCAAGGCCGAGGCGCTGTACCGCTACGCCAGCCGGCCGCCGCTCGACGAGCTGCGCACGTCGGCCCTCTACGCGTACGTCGAGCACGGGTTCGCCGACGGCCCCGACGGCGGCGTCGTCCTGAAGTGCCTGCCCGAGCACGAGGCCCTGACGTTCGAGGCGGACGGCAAGCCGACGCTCGACACGGTC